>JALYLP010000335.1 GCA_030774195.1 Actinomycetota bacterium
CTCCGGCGCCGACCTCGACGGCTTCGGCACCCGGTTCGACAGGTGCTTGTACGCGATCGCCATGGGGGTCTCGCCCGTGTAGGGGAGCTCACCCGTGAGCAGTTCGTACGCGACGATCCCGAGCGAGTAGAGGTCGGACCGGGGATCGGCGGGCTCGCCGCGGATCTGCTCGGGCGCGAGGTATTGGACCGTGCCCGTCACGGCGCCGGCGCGCGTGTTCCTCGCATCGGCGAACGCCCGCGCGAGGCCGAGGTCGGTGAGCTTCACGACGCCGTCGGTTGTGATGAGGATGTTCTCGGGCTTGAGATCGCGATGGACGATGCCTTTGGCGTGTGCGTGCTCGAGTGCCGCGAGCGTTTGGCGGATGATGTCGGCCGCCTGCGAGGGCGCGAGGCGGCCGCTCGCGTTGAGGAGCTCGCGGACGGACCGTCCGCGGACGTACTCCATGACCATGTAATAGATACCGTCGACCGCGCCCCAGTCGTACACGGCCACGATGTTCGGATGGTTCAGCGTGGCGGCGGCGCGGGCCTCCCGGCGGAACCGTTCGACGAAGCCCGGGTCGCTCGAGAGCGAGCGGTGGAGCACCTTGACGGCGACCTCGCGCGCGAGGACGGCGTCGTGCGCGCGGAAGACCTCGCCCATGCCGCCGGCGGCGATCCGCTCCAGCACGTGGTAGCGGCCGTCAAGGGTCACCAGTGCGTGGCCTTGGCCGTTCGCCGAGGCCATCGGTTGTGTCATGCTCTTGGACATCGGCCTCCCGTTCGGGGAAGCGCTCAAGCTGGGAGGAGCGCGTCCGGAGGCATCCTAAGGCCATGGAGGCCCGGAACCGTGCAGCCACTGCGACCGACCGCGGGTGAGGCCGCCTCGCTCCGCATCGCGGAGGAGCTCGACGGGATCGAGGCCGCGGTGCTTACGGGCTCGACGGACCTTCGGGCACTTGGGTTCTGGCGGGTGGTCGCCGCGATCAAGCGCGACCCGGTGCTGGTGCTCGACCACGCCGACCAGGTCGGAAGGATCGACCAGGCGGCGTTCCGCGCTCGCGTGCGGGCTCGGGTGCCGGTCTGGGTCGGTGCCCTCCTGCTCGGCGGGGTGATCGCGGTGGGAGTGATCGCCATCGTCCTGGCGGCGCGATGGACGGGAACGGCCGCCGGACTCGCCCTCGTCGCGGCTGCGGTCTCCTGGTCGATCGGCGTGCACTCACCGACCCACATGGCCTTCGGATGGTTCGCCGGGATCCGCTTCACCGACTACTTCCTGGGAGGACCGCCTCCGCCCCGGCCGGGTCTGAAGACCGACTACGCCACCTACCTCCGCGCCGAGCCGTCGATGCGAGCCTGGTTCCACGCCTCCGGCGCGATCGCCACCAAGATCGCGCCGTTCGTCGCCGTGGCCCTGGCACCCGCGACCAACGCACCGGCGTGGGCGGTGATCGCAGCCGCGGCGATCGGCGTCCTGCAGATCGCCACCGATGTGCTCTTCTCGACGAAGAGCAGCGACTGGAAGAAGTTCCGTCGCGAACGCGCGGTGACGAAGGACCTCCGCCGCCGCTGACGGCGCTCCTCGGTATCCTTCTCTGGTGACGGACCGGGGAGCCCGGGCGATGACCGGGCTGAGAGGTGGGCACAGGCACCGCGCCCACGACCCGCATAACCTGACCCGGATCATGCCGGCGGAGGGAGGACGATGGCGGGACTCGATCCCCGGGCGCTCCGTGTCTACGTGCTCACCTCGGCCGCGTTCGCGGGCAGGTCGCATCGCGATGTGGCGATGGCCGCCCTCGAAGGTGGCGCGGGCGCGATCCAGCTCCGCGCGCCCGAGCTCCCCGATGACGAGCTGCTCGCGGTTGCTTCCGAGCTCGCGCGGGTGTGTGCGGATGCCGGCGTCCTGTTCGTGGTCAACGACCGCCCCGAGATCGCGGCGGCGGTGGGCGCCGCCGGGGCCCACGTCGGGCTCGAGGACGACCCGTCGGAGGCCCGCCGACTGCTGGGGCCGGACCGCGTCCTGGGGATGAGCGTCGACGCTGCGTCACAAGCCCGCCAGGCCGAAGAGCTGGGCGCCGATTACCTCGGCGTCACGGTGTGGGCGACCCGGACCAAACCGGAAGCCACGCCGGGCGGCGTCGCTCTCGTCCGAACCATCTCGGAGGGGAGCACGCTGCCGGTCGTGGGGATCGGTGGGATCGACGCCGCCAACGCCGCGTCCGTCCTCGATGCCGGAGCCGCCGGCGTGGCCGTGATCTCGGCCGTGGCGGCCGCTCCGGACCCGATCGAGGCGACGCGGGAGCTCGTGCTTGTCGTCGATCGAACGCTCGAACGACGAGGAGGCTGACATGTCCGAACAGGTGACCGGGAAGGCCACCCCCGAGCTCTTCGAGCGGATCATCTTGCGCCGGCTGGGCGCTCGGGACGACGACGTGCTGACGCCGCCGAGGCATGGTGTCGATGTGGGCGTGGTCCGGGTGGCCGACGGCGTGGCGATGGCGCTCACCACCGATCCCGTCTTCGTCGTCCCGACGTACGGCTGGGAGCGGGCGGCTTGGTTCGCGGTCCATATCCTCGCGTCGGATGCCGCGACCTCCGGACTTCCGCTCCGCTGGATGGCGGTCGATCTCAACCTCCCGCCGGAGCTCGACGACGACGGGCTGACGCAGCTCTGGGACGCGTTCCATCGCGCGTGTGAGGCGCTCGGGATCTCGATCGTCACCGGGCACACCGCGCGGTACGACGGCTGCGCCTGGCCGATGGTCGGTGGCGCGACGTGCATCGCGCTCGGCCCCGCCGACGCGTACGTCACCCCGGAGATGGCGCGACCCGGCGACGCGATCGTCGTGACGAAGGGCGCCGCGATCGAGGCGACGGCGTTGTTCGCCGCGACGTTCCCGGAGCGGCTCACTGCCGGGGTTGGGGCCGACGTCGTCGAGGCGGCGGATGCGCTGTTCGAGCAGATGTCGGTCGTGCCGGAAGCCGAGATCGCCCGCGGTTTCGGGGTTCGTGACGCCGGTGTGACGGCGATGCACGACGCGACCGAGGGCGGCGTGCTCGGCGGGCTCCTGGAGGTCGCGGTCGCTTCGGGCAATGGGATGCGGATCGAGCTGGACGCGATCCCCATCCGTCCCGAGGTCCGCACGGTCTGCGAGCACGTCGGCATGGACCCCTACCTCGCGATCAGCGAGGGGACGCTGATCGCGACGGTCGTCCCCGATCGCGCGGACGCTTACCTCCGCGCGCTGGCCGACCACGGGATCGCCGCCGTCGTCGTCGGCGAGGTCCTGCCGGCGGGAGCCGGC
>JALYLP010000336.1 GCA_030774195.1 Actinomycetota bacterium
ACTCCCGCCTCCGAGGGGTCCGCGAAGTCCGCCACCACGACGGCCGCCTCGGGCTGGACCGGACCACCGTGGAACAGCGCCTCGCCCTCGCTCACGAGCTCGGCGAGCGGTGGCACGGCCTCGTTCACGGTCACGTCGAACGGCCGGTTCAGGACCACGCCGACCGCGCCCTCCTCGTCGTGATGGCCGATCAGCACGACCGTCCGTCGGAAGTTCGGGTCGAACAACGACGCGTTCGACAGCAAGAGGTGCCCCGTCAGCGATCCCATCGCACTCATCATGCAGCTTCGGCGGGCTATGCCCTCGGGACGTTCTTGGCGGGATCCCAGAAGGGAAGGGGGACGACCTCTGCATCGAGGGGGCCGCCCGGTGACATCGCGAGCACCGTCGTTCCGTGTGCCGACAGCTCGACGGGCAGCCACGCGTACCCCATGTTGAACCGCAGACGCGGTGAGTACGCCGCGCTCGTCAGGCGGCCCACCTCGCGACCGGCCGACGTGACCGGCCAGAAGTCCTCCAGCCACATCGTCAGCGGCTGACCGCCCAGCCGGACCCCGACGAGCTTCTTCCGCACGCCGTCGGCCGCGATCCGCTGGAGAGCCGCGCGGGCGATGACCGGGCGATCGTCCCCG
Source organism: Actinomycetota bacterium (assembly GCA_030774195.1). GTDB lineage: Bacteria > Actinomycetota > UBA4738 > UBA4738 > HRBIN12 > AC-51. The sequence continues at coordinate 633 of JALYLP010000336.1, forward strand.
AGCTCGACGAGCCGTTCCAAGCCGGTGACCTCGTAGGGGTTGTTCGTCACGTCCATGTCGTTGCCGTAGTTGAAGATCCCGGCCTCCATGCGCCGCTGGTCGCTGGGCGCGATCGCACGGATCCTGAACTCCTCGCCGGCGCTCATCACGCGGTCCCAGAGCTCCGTACCGCGCGCGGCGTCGCGGAGGTAGAGCTCGTAGCCGACCTCCCCCGTCCACCCCGTCCGCGAGACGACGAGCGGGATCCCGTCCAGCTCGGCCTCCACACAGCGGTAGTACCGCAGATCGGCGATCGCGTCGCCGAACAGCTTGCGGATCAGCGGCTTCGACTTCGGACCCTGGACCTGGAGCGGCGACACGTCGGGCTCGCGGATCTGCACGTCCAGCCCGGCGAACGCCTGCACGCCGAGCGTGTATAGCAACGCATCGGAATCCGCGAGCGAGAGCCAGAACCGGTCCCGCTCGAGCCGGAGAAGGATCGGATCGTTGACGATCCCGCCATCGGGGGCGCAGAGCACGACGTACTTGCACTCCCCGACCTCGCACGTCGACAGGTCACGCGGGGTGAGGAGCTGGGTGAACCGGGGGGCGTCCGGACCCGTGATCTCGACCTGGCGCTCCACGGCGACGTCCCAGAGCGTCACGTGCTCCAGCAGATGCCAGTACTCCGTGACATCGTCGTCGTACAGGGTCGGGATCAGCATGTGGTTGTAGAGATCCCAGCTCGTGCATCCGGCCTCGACGGTGCGAGCGAAGTACGGCGACTTCTTGTACCAGCTCGCGAAGTAGAACGTGAAGCCGTCGTTGACCTGTTGGTCCGGCTCGGTCACGGTCATCGCCATCCGACGTGCCGACGAGCGGCCTTCTTGTCCTTCACGATCTCCCGGACGCAGTTGTACGCGGGGATCCCGGACACACCTCCGCCGCCGTGGGTCGCGCTCGAGCATTGGTACAGCCCCCGGATCGGCGTGCGGTAGTCCGCGTATCCGGGCGCGGGCCGCATGTGGAACAGCTGCTCGGCCGAGAGCTCGCCGTGGAAGATGTTGCCTCCGATCAGCCCCCACTCCTGTTCCATCTCATAGGGCCCGATCACCTGTATGTGGAGGATGGAGTCCTTGAAGCCCGGGGCGAGTTCGTCGTACCCATCGATGACCCGGTGTGCGTACGCGTCTAGCTCATGCGGGTGCGGCTCCTCCGCGTATCCGGCCGGACACCATTGCGTGAACAGGCTGACCACGTGCTTGCCTTCTGGCGCGATCGTCGGATCGTGGAACGTGGGCATCACGCCGTCGCTGAACGGAGCCGTCGCAGGTATCCCCGCCCGGGCTTCCTCGAACGCCTTCTCCAGGTACTCCACGGAGTGAGCGAGCTCGAAGCCCCCGGTGAGATCGCGGTACTCGGGGTCGGCGGTGAACACCGGAGCGCGGTCCAGCGCGAGGTTGATCTTGACCGTGCCGCTCCTTGACCTCCAGTTCCTGATGTCGGTGACGAAGTCCTCCGGCAACTCGCCTTCGTCGAGCTGCCGGAGGAACGTGATCTTCGGG
>JALYLP010000337.1 GCA_030774195.1 Actinomycetota bacterium
CCCGTGGGCGATGCCCGCCTCGTGCATACGAGCGACCGACCGCCAGAGGTCCCCGACCAGGACGTCGCTCACCTCGGCCGCGCCGACCTCCGTCAAGAACCGCCCCCGCGTCTCCACGACGAGGATCGCGTCCTCCTCCGCCGTCCCCGCGGCGACCACCGGAAGCACCGGCACGCCCGCTCGCTCGGTGAGAAGTGTGAGGAACGCCTCGTGCTCCACCTGTTGGAGCCGACTGAGCGTGAGGCTCGGGGCCTCGTCGCGGTACCAGAGGTACGACCAGGTCGAGTTCAGCAGCTGACCGTCCCAGGCGTCGCGTCCATACACCCTGATCTGCAAGGAGCGGCCGTCGAGGGCCGCCGCCTCCATCACCGCGACACCCCGTGCTCCGAGCGCTCCGTCCCGCACCCCGTTCGTCTCGATCCCAAGGTCGAGGAGCGCCGCCACGACCTCTTTGGGCGTCGGTCGTCCCCCGGGCGAACCGAAGGCGAGATGCACGATGGCTGCCGATCCGTACCCGATCGCCAGACCGGTGATGACCCCGATCGGGGACGCGACCCCGAGCGCGATCGCCGAGAGCGATGCCAACGGCACCAGCCACCGTCCGATCTGCCGGACCGGTCGCCCCAGATGTGGGCTCGTCGTGGCGATCACCGCAGCCGCCAACGCGAGACGGATCCCGGGGAAGATCGGCGGCGGTCCCGAGGCGGTCATCCCGTCCAGGAGGCTGGCTCCGTTGCGGATCAGGAGGGCGCCGGCCGCGGCCGCCAGGGCAACAGCGAGCAGTTGATCCCTGAAGAGCGGGCGACGGCCACGTGCGAACAGGGCGGCGCCCACGAGGACGATCGCCCACGCGCCCAACAGCGCGTCGCAGCTCTCCCAGAACCAGCCGAGCAGACCGGGCAGCGCGGTCACGAACGACGTGAGCGCAGCCTCGAACGCACTCGTGCCCTCGTCGTGCAGCAGGGCCAAGCCGATCGTGATGAGCGACACGAACACGAGCACCATGTCGGTCGGACGACGGGCCCGCGCCGAGTCCGACGGGGAGGAGAAGAAGCGGATGTGTAACCTGGTCGGCTCGCGAACGAGCCTAGATACGTCCATCGTCGCGGAGCGTACCCTGCCATACACTCCGCCCGTGGCGGCTTGCCTCACCTGCGGGTCCGAGAACGCTGCCGGTGCTCGCTTCTGCGCAGCGTGCGGCAGCCCTCTCATGACGGCGTGCGTCAGGTGCGGCTCCCCGCTCGCCGAGGACGCACGCTTCTGTTCCGCGTGCGGATCCCCCACAACGCTCCCGAACGTCGGGCAAGAACGCAAGGTCGTGACGGTCCTGTTCGCCGACATCACCGGGTCCACGGCGCTCGGCGAACGACTGGATCCGGAGCGGTTCCGCGAGGTGATGCAGTCGTACGGGAACGCGATGCGCGAGGAGATCGAGGCAGAGGGCGGAACCGTCGAGAAGTTCATCGGCGACGCTGTGATGGCGGCGTTCGGTGTGCCGGCGGCTCACGAGGACGATCCCGAACGCGCCCTCAGGGCCGCGCTGCGGATGATGCGCCGGCTCGACGAGCTGAACGGGGACCTCGCGCGCGAGTACGACGTCTCCCTGCAGATCCGCGTCGGGGTCAACACCGGCGAGGTCCTCGCCGCAACGAGCCCGGGACCGGGAGAGGCGATGGTTACGGGCGACGCGGTGAACGCGGCGTCCCGGCTCCAAGGCGTCGCCGACCCCGGAACGATCTTCGTCTCGCAGCGCACCGCCGAAGCCGTCCGCGGCTTCTCGTTCGAAGATCGAGGGCTCCACGAGCTGAAGGGCAAGCGCGATCGGGTGCGGGCCGTCCGTCTGGTGGAGGAGACGGGCATCGGATCGCGCGGCGTGCCCGGTCTCTCCGCACCCATGGTGGGCCGCGATACCGAGCTCGATGTGTTGCGGAGCGTCTACGAGCGGGTCGTGGGCGAGCGTCGGCCGCATCTCGTAACGCTCTACGGCGATGCTGGCGTCGGGAAATCGCGGCTCACCGCCGAGTTCCTCGCGTGGGCCGAAACGAACGAGCCGCCGCCGCTCGTCCTGCGCGGCCGCTGCCTCCCCTACGGCGACGGCATCACCTACTGGCCGCTGGCCGAGATCCTGAAGGGCCACGCCGGGATCCTGGATTCGGATCCGCCGGAGCTCGCGGTCGAGAAGATCCGCAAGACCGGTCGCGACCTCCTGACCCAGGAAGTCTCAACCGACCCGGTCCGGTCGACCGCCGCGCTCGCCTATACGGTGGGGCTCGAGGATCCCCAGGTGTCCTTCGCCGACGCAGGCCCGCGCGAGGTCCGTGACGAGCTGCATGCGGCCTGGCGCTCGTTCTTCACGGCCCTTTCGATCTCGGGACCTGTCACCGTGGTCATCGAGGACGTGCACTGGGCGGACCCCGTCTTGCTCGATCTGCTCGACGAACTGGCAGAACAGGTCGAAGGCCCGGTCCTGTTCCTATGCCCGTCCCGCCCGGACCTCACGGCGACGCGACCGAGCTGGGGCGGGGGGCGCAGGAACATGTCCTCGCTGGCGCTCGATCCCCTATCCAGCGACGAGGCCGAGCGACTGGTGCGCCTGCTTTTGACCGTTGACGACCTTCCCTCCTCGGTCCATCGAAGGATCCTGGAGCGTGCGGAGGGCAACCCGTTCTATCTTGAGGAGATCGTCCGACGGCTGATCGACGGTGGTCTCCTCCAGCGCGACGGTGACCGCTGGCGAGCGGCTTCAGGCATCGAAGACGTGGACATCCCCGACACGGTTCAGGCGGTCCTCGCCTCACGCATCGATCTATTGGATGCACGTGACAAGCGACTCCTCCAGGCCGCCTCCGTGGTTGGCCGCGTGTTCTGGACGGGCCCAGTGACCGAGCTTACCGGTGTGTCGGGGGC
>JALYLP010000338.1 GCA_030774195.1 Actinomycetota bacterium
GTTCGCCCGCCCGGGCGTGCTCCGCCGCCTCGGTGAGCGCGAGGAACAGGCAGCCCGCCTGCTGGCGCGCCTCGAGCGAGAGGCGGGCGTTCCGGGAAGACAGCGCGAGCCCGCTGGCCTCGCGCACGGTCGGACACGCCACGATCGTCACACGCAGCGCCGGCTCCGCGGCGGTCATGCGACGAACGAGGAAGAGCTGCTGGGCGTCCTTCTCTCCGAAGTAGGCGGCGCTCGGGCCCGTCAGGTCGAACAGGCGGTGCACCACCTTCAGCACCCCGTCGAAGTGCCCCGGCCGAGCCGCGCCCTCGAAGGTCCGCCCGACCGGGCCGGGGTCCGGCGCGGGCAGATCCACGCTAGGCGGGTAGACCTCCTCGACCGAGGGTGCCCACACGAGGTCGACCCCCTCGCGCTCCGAGGCAGCGAGATCTGCCGCCTCGTCGCGGGGGTACGTGCCCAGATCCTCGTCCGGTCCGAACTGCAGCGGATTCACGAAGATGGACACGATCACGCGGTCCTGCTCCGTCCGTGCGCGCTGGATCAGCGAACGGTGCCCGGCGTGCAGGGCGCCCATCGTGGGCACAAGGCCGACCGAGGCACCGGCCGTTCGCCAGCCGTCGGTCGCGGCCTGCAGTTCGGCGGCGGTCCGGATCAGATCCATCGCGCGGTCATCGAACGCCGACCCAGCGATCCAGGACGGTCGCGACCGTCGTGCGGTCGGCCTCGGAGAGCCGTCCGGCCGTCACGGCCAGATCGAGCGCCACGCGGCACATCGCGATGTAGGCGGAGACCGTGTCGGGAGCGTGTTCGGCGAGCGCCTCGAGGTTGCTCGCGATCGTCCTGGCATCGCCGCGGACCGCCGGACCGGTGAGGGCGGCCGCGGTCCCCAACCGCTCCACGTTGTCGAGCGTGGCCACCTGGAGCGGACGCATCGCGCCCGCAGGATCGGGCACCCCTGCCGCGGCGAACAACCGCTCGGCCACGGCGGTCGTCGCAACGAGGTAGTTCGAGGCGAAGACCGCGGCCGCGTGATATAGCGGTCGGAGATCGTCGCGGAGCCGGAACGGCGCCGCGCCCAGCTCGGTCGCGAGCCACTCCCCTAAGGCGAAGCCCTCCTCGTCGTCGGCCGTCACCGCGATCCGACAGCCGGGGAGGGTGTGGATGGCCCCGTCGACGTCCGGGAAGGTCTGGAGCGGATGCGTCGCCAGGCGGCGGGCCCCTCGTTCGCGGAGCGGCAAGAGGACGTCGAGTCCGGTCGCCCCCGACAGGTGCGTGACCCAGGTGCCGGCGGCGATCGTCCCCGCCACGGCGAGCTCGGCCACGAGCGGTCCCAAGGCGTCGTCGGGGATCCCGAGTAGGAGCAGGTCGCCGAGCGCGGCCGTCTCGGCGGGGGGAAGGACCGGAACCCCCGGCAGCCACGCGGCTGCGCGCTCCATCGTCGCTCCGCGGCCCGACACGGCGACCACCTGGTGTCCGGCACGAGCGAGCAGCACGGCGACTGCGGTGCCGACGCGGCCCGCGCCGATGACGGCGATCTTCACGACGCCGATCCCGAGGGAACGAGGGACGGCGCGCTCCAGAGCAGGGGCCCGGCGGGACGAGGCGCGCCCGGCGGCAACGTGAGCGGGCGGAGCTCCCCAGCCCGGACGGTCGACAACTCGCCGTCTTGCAAAAGGATGAGGTCGCCGTCGGAGGTGACCGTCGCCTCGATCGTGGCAGCGTCGGTCCGGTCGAGGAGCTCGGGCACCCGCAGACCGATCCCCGGGGCCATCGTGATCCGGTAGACACCGCGGACGCCGCGGTACAGGCCCAGCACGTAGGCATCTCCCGCGTCCCAGGACCAGGTGAGGAACTCGTCGACGAGGAGCGGCTGATGCCTCCTGCCGAAGGGGACGGGACCGCTCCGCGATGGGGAGCGGTAGTAGAGCTGCAAGCCGTCCGGCGGCCCGCCACCGTGGCCTGCGCCGGGTCGCGAGACCGGGGTGAGCAAGAAGTCACCCCGCGTCGACAGGCTCACCATCGCGTGGTCGTCGATGAACCGCTCCGTATAGCCACCGCCGACGAAGACGATCGAGGCGGTCGTTCCTCGCGCCGCCACCACGTAGATGAACGTCCCGTCTCGCGCGATCTTCAGGGGGAGCCCGCACATCGGCCCGTCGTACCGGACGTCGGACGTGCCGAACGACACCAGATGGTTCGCGATCACGACGTGTCGGAGACAGCCTTGGGTCCGATCCCCGGAGCGCAGCGAGGTCACGTCCTGGCCGCCGGAGGACCACGTGACGAGATCGCCGGCGGCGACGCGGATCGCGCGGCCTTCCGGCGTGAGGAAGTGCAGGATGCTGGCGACCTGCCGACGTCCTTCGCTCGAAGTCACCCCGACCCAGCCGGGGCTCACGCTCGAGGCGTCGACGAGATCGGTCGGTTGCTCGACGTGTGGTCCGGGAGCGACTTGACCCGTCCGCAGATCCCACGTCCACAGCACCCACCCTTGTGGATCCTGCGCCGCATAGATCAGGCTCCCATCTAGGCCCGACGCCGGACCGTTGGGCGTCGCCGGCGTGGCGGCCGGCGTGTGCGAACTGATGAAGACGAACGCGCCGGCCGCGATGACGGCGACGAGGCCGGACGTGATCCACCCGCGGGATCGAGGTCGCGTGTTCCGGAAGCGCGGTCGCGCCGACGGCGGGTCCTCAGGAGCCATTCCGGCGCGGTCCCGCTGACGGGGGGGCGAGCTCGAGCGGTGAGTGGCACGCCGGCCGTTCTCCGGCGCCGACGCGAAAAGACCCGTCCCGCACTCTGGGCAGCTGTTCGACCGTGACTCCCCCGACCAGTCGCAGCGGAGACAGACCTTCTCGCTCATGGAAGGGCCAACGGTGGGGCGTAGGGCCGGGCTCCGTCGCCGTCCACGGCGAGCTCGAGGATCCGCGTTCCATCCGCGAGCACGGGATCCGGATCGAGCTCCAACAGGGGAAGCACCACGAACGAGCGCTCGGTCATCCGAGGGTGCGGGATCGTCAGCGCCGGCTCGTTCACGATCAGGTCGTCGTACAGGAGAACATCGATGTCGATGGTCCGCTGGCCCCAGCGGACCTCGCGCGTGCGGCCGAGCTCGGCCTCCACGTGGTTGCACGTGGCCAGCACCTCGTGTGGACCGGCTTCGGTCTCCGTGCGGATCACGGCGTTCAGGTACGGAGGTTGGTCGGGCGGGCCCCCCACCGGCTCCGTCTCCCAGATCCGGGACGAGGCCACCGCTCGCACGCCTTCGGCCGCGAGCAGGTCGACCGCCGCTTGGAGGGAACGCAGACGGTCACCGAGGTTCGCGCCGAGGCCCAGCGTCGCCACGTGCATCGCGATCAGCGTTCCGGAAGCGTCACCGCCGCGGCGACGCCCTGGATCCCGAGACGTGACGCCGCGTTCGGCTTGTGGACGACCACGGTGGCGCGGAGGACGCGATCGAACGTCAGGCACTCACGCGCGATGGCATCGGCCATCGACTCGATCAGATCGAACGAGCCCTCCCGCACGACGCTCCGGACGAGGTCGGTGACGGCGCGGTAGTCGGCGGTTGCGTCGATCCGGTCGTCGCCCACGTTGATCTCCAGGTCGAGGTCCACGACGAACGGCTGCGCCGCGTCCTTCTCCCCCGGCCTCGCGCCATGACGACCTTCCACCTCGATGCCGGACAGGAACACCCGCGAGCTCATGCGTTCGGTCCCACCTCCTGCTCGGACGGGTCGGGAACGGTCGACCCGTCGGCATCCTCCGCCTCCGCCGCCGGGAGGTCCACCCACCCCGGCCGGCGTTCGAGCTGGAGCGTGGTGATCCCGCCGTGGTCGTGCGGCGCGCGGAGGTAGCGAGCGCGCAGGTACTCGAGGATCATCACGCCGATCGTGTCGAAGGCGTCGTCGAGGAGCAGGTGGCCCGACTCGGGCACGAACCCGAGCGTCGAGGCGGGGATCGCGGCGCTGAGGCGCTCGGCGATCCCCGGATCGACGATGCGGTCGTCATCGCCGTGGAGCATGAACACGGGTTGCTCCCAGGCGGCCATCGTGTCCTCGAGGCCGGTGACGTCGTCACCGGCCT
>JALYLP010000339.1 GCA_030774195.1 Actinomycetota bacterium
CCGCTTGACCTTGTAGATCAGGTGCGTCACCGCGTCTCCCTCGGTCACCCGTGGGTTGTCGAACAGCACCGGAGGCTTCGCCACGTCTCCGAAGAACCGGATGCCGTCGCCGAGCAGTACGGGCACCAGCTCGACCCACACCTCGTCCAGCAACCCCGCATCCAATGTCTGCCCGGCGATCGACCCCGGGTTGACGCCCACGACCTTGTCCCCCGCGACCGCCTGCGCCCGCGCGATCGCGCTCTCGATGCCGTCGGTGACGAACGTGAACGGCGCTTCCTCCGCCGGTGGTGTCTCGGGGAACGGCCAATCGGCCGGCGGCCGATGGGTGAGGACGAAAACCGGAACGCCGAGGGGGTGGAGGCCGCCCCAGGCCCGCGTCTTGTCGAACTCTCCGCGACCGACCACGAGCGCCCCCGCGTTATTCCAGATCTCGCGCAGGTGCTTCGCGCTCGGCTCCGACGTCTTGAAGACCCAGCGACCGCCGACGGTCGGGAACTCGACATCGCCGTTGAAGTACCAGTCGAAGAGCGGGCCGACCTCGCCGGACGGGTCCGCGACGAACCCGTCCAGCGACATCGCCGCTCCGGCATCGACCGTGCCCATCGCTCCGTGCCTCCCGCCAGGCCTACGACGCCGGCCGGAATCGCGTGACGTACTCGGCAAGCTTGTCCATGTTCTGCTCGAGGCCCTCCGCGGCCCCGTACTCACGGATCGCACGCTCGCGGTCGACCGCCGACGGGAACAGCGCCCTGATGGTGACGCCCGTCTTGCCGCCCTCATCTGCGAACTCCACCGTCGTGAAGAAGTGGTCCGGCTCGCCCGGGTCACCGTGCAGGTACGCGATGCACTCGGGCTCCCTCACGTCGAGGAACACGACCGAGTTCGGGAAGTCGGTGCCGTCGGGGCCGTGCATCGTGTGCCGCCACGCCCCGCCGGGACGCACATCCATCTCGTGGATCGTCGTAGTGAACCCCTTCGGCCCCCACCACTCCGCGATATGCGCAGGATCCGTCCACACCTTCCAGACCGTCTCGCGCGGCGCGTCGAGCAACCGCGTCGCAACCATCTCGCGCTCCGAGCTGTCGACCTCGCGACCGGTGAGGAGCCCGTCGAGCTTCTCGATGCTCTGGAGCCACCCCTCTTCCATCCCCGCGAGCGGCGCCGTCATCTCCGGCGAAGCCTTCGTGACCACCGCGTGCAGGGTCAGCTCGGTCTTGTCGCCCAGGTCGGCGAACGTCGCCGTGTTGAGGACCTCGAGCAAGGGGACGCCATCAGGACCATCGAACGCGGTCGTCGTGAACACGAGCCGCTCCGGCGGATCGATCTCCTTGAACTCGCCGCCGGTCGGCGACTCGGTCCCGTCGGGGCCGCGCACCGTCATAGTGAACTTCCCGCCGGGCCGGAGGTCCACCTCGCACTCGGGGATCGTGAACCCGTGCGGCATGAACCACTGCGCGAGCTGCTCCGCTTCGGTCCAGGCGCGCCACACCTGATCGCGCGGTGCGGCGAAGATGCGGGTGATGCTGATCTCGCGAACCATCGCGTCGTCCATCACTGCTTTCCCTTCTTGGTCGTGGCCTTCGCCTTGGCCTTGGTCTTGGCCTTCCTCGTGGCTTTCGGTTCACCCTCGTCGGGCTCGCGTGTTTGGATCTCACGCAGGTACTCGTCGAACCGGTCCAGCCGCTCCTCCCAGAACCGGCGGTAGTCGGCGAGCCAGTCCGCGACCTCGTGCAGCGGCTCGGCCTGCAGTTGGGCCGGCCGCCACTGCGCGCGGCGGCCGCGCGCGACAAGTCCTGCCCGCTCCAACACCTTGAGGTGCTTGGACACGGCCGGAAGGCTCATCGCGAACGGCGCAGCGAGCTCCGTCACGGATGCCTGGCCGGAGGCCAGACGCGCCAGGATCGCCCGCCGCGTGGGATCGGCGAGCGCTGCGAACGTCCTGTCGAGCGTGTCGGTCGTGGACATGGCTCCTCGTATTCAACCCCTCGGTTATTTAGCTTCTTGGTTATATATCGTCGAGTCCGATCCTGTCAATCCACGATCCCAAGTTGCGGGAACTCCGAGCGTTCGCTCAGACGTTTCCCAGATTCCGTGGGTAGCTTGAGGGTCATGACCGACGACATGAACCCCAGAGGATCCGAACCCTGGACCGGTTACCACGCGGGGCTGCCCGCACCCCCGCCCGCCCAGCCGGCCGCCGGCGGCCCGCACCGAGCACGCGGCTGGATCGCACTCCTCGTTGGGATGCTGGTGTCGCTCGCCCTCGTGGGGAGCCTCCTCGCGTTCAGCGGCGGTCCGCAGACGGCCGCTCCACCCGCGATCCCGTCCACCGGCGCCACCGTGCCCACGTCCCCCTCTTCCGGCAACTCCTCCGGCTCCACGGCGACGAGCCCGGTCGGCACCGTCGTCGACATCAACACATCGCAGCAGGTGCTGGGCGCCGACGGGCTCCGTCCGTTGGGCGCCGGCACCGGCATGGTGCTCACAGCCGACGGCGAGATCCTGACGAACAACCACGTGGTCGAGGGCGCTTCGAGCATCCAGGTCACGATCCCGGGTCACGGCTCCTCCACCGCAACGGTCGTCGGCGTCGACCCGACGGATGATGTGGCCCTCCTCCAGCTCAACAGCGCGACCGGCCTGCCCACGGTCACGGTCGGTGATTCCTCGACGGTGCAGGTCGGGGACGCGATCACCGCGATCGGCAACGCGTTCGGCAAGGGCGGTCAGCCAACCGCCACCACCGGCACCGTGGCGGCCGTGCACCGTTCGATCACCGCGCGCGACCCCTCCGGCACCAGCTCCGAGCGGTTGAACGACGTGATCCAGATCGCAGCCGACGTGCATCCGGGAGACTCCGGCGGCGCCGTCCTGAACGCGCAGGGGCAGGTCGTCGGCATCATCACCGCGGGACCGAGCAACTCCAGCGGCAACGGCACCGGGTTCGCGATCCCCATCAACGCTGCGATCGGGATCGTCAACGAGATCCGCGCCGGTCACGGCAGCTCAACGATCCTGTTGGGCGAACGAGGCTTCATGGGCGTTGCCGTGCAACCCGTGGACCCGGCCACCGCAGCCCAGCTCGGGCTGAGCGACACGTCCGGCATCCTCGTGGCCCGCGTCCAGCCGGGAAGCCCGGCTGCCAAGGTCGGCATGTCGGCTCCCGCTGTCATCCGCAACATCGACGGCCAGGCCGTCAACACGTTGGATGAGCTCGGCACCGCCATCCATTCGAAGGTCCCGGGTGAACAGATCCAGGTCACCTGGGTCGACCAGCAAGGCCAGCACACGGCGACGATGACGCTCGCGTCGGGCCCCGCGGTCTGAGGGATCCGAGCTCGCGCAGTAAGGTTGGCTCTCGTCCCCCGACATCCGCGAGACGACAGGAGGTCAGCTGTGCCGCCGAAGAAGAAGGCCGTCGCGAAGAAGAAGCCCGCTGCGAAGAAGAAGCCCTCGGCTCCGACGAAGCCCGTCGCGAAGAGGAAGCCCGTCGCGAAGACGAAGCCCGTTGCGAAGAGGAAGCCCGTTGCGAAGAAGACCGCAGGGAAGAAGCCGGCGACGAAGAAAGCCATGGGGCCCGGCTCGCCGACGCCGGCTCGCAAGGGCGATCTGATCGTGATCGATTCGTCGAAGGTCGGCTCCCCACCCCGCGAGGGCGAGGTGCTCGAGGTCATCCAGGGTCAGATCAGCGTGAGTTACCGGGTGCAGTGGCCCGACGGCCATCAGAGCCTGATCGCACCAGGCCTCGGCAGCGCCCGCGTGGTTCCGGCGTCGACCAGACAGCGCCCCGCCGCCCTCAGCTGAGCTCGTTCCCTCGCGTGGCGCCGGCGGCCCACCCCGTCACCCGGTCGATCTGGATCGCGATGACCGGCCCGGAGGGCTGGTGCTCCGCGTACGGCGGGTACTTCGCGGCCAACACGGTGAGCGCACGTTCCCGTTCGTCGACCGACATCTCCTCGCGCGCGATCCCCGAGGCCCGCACCCACCATAGGTGCGTCCAATCGTCGTCGTAGCGGTTCACCTCGATCTCGACCGCCGGGTGCGCGCGGATGTTCACGAGACGCTGGAGCTCGCGGCTCCGTTTCGGCTTGTCGTCGACGCACCAGTAGATCCGCAGCCCGTCGGCTGCATCGAGCACGGCGAACACGAAGGGGACGACGTGCGGCGACCCGTCGGGTCGCACGGTCGCGATGCTCCCGACCTTCGCCTCGGTCAGCCTGCGAACCGCTTCGTCACGATCCATCGCACCACCGTATCGGCGGTCCCGACGTATCGTGGCATGCGCGATGCCGCACTTCGGACTCCAGCTGCCGAGCTTCACGTTCCCGGACGTTCCGGACGCCGAGCTGTTCGAACGGATCGCGGCGATCGCCGGCGCCGCGGAAGACGCGGGCTTCGACTCGTTCTGGGCGATGGATCATTATCACCAGATCCCGAACATCGGACCGCCCAGTGGCCCGATACTCGAGGCATACACCGTGCTCTCAGGCGTGGCGGCGCGCACGTCGCGCATCGCGCTCGGCGCGCTGGTGACGGGCGTGACCTATCGGAACCCGGCGTTCCTGGCGAAGGTCGTCACGACACTCGACATCGTGTCCTCGGGGCGGGCGATCCTGGGGATCGGCGCGGCCTGGAACGAGGCGGAGTCCCGCGCCTACGGGTACGACTTCCCGAGCACGGCCGAGCGCTTCGACCGGCTCGAAGACGCCCTGCAGATCTGCCGGTCGATGTTCACGCAGCCGCAGAGCTCGGTCCGCGGGAAGATCGCGCACATCGACGGCGCGTGGAACGTGCCGCAACCGGTTCAGCCCGGCGGACCGAAGATCCTGATCGGCGGTGGCGGCGAGCGGAAGACGCTCCGCCTCACCGCGAGCTACGCCGACATGTGGAACGGGTTCGGCGATGCCGCGACGATCCGCCACAAGCTCGAGGTCCTGCGCGAGCACTGCGATGCGGTCGGCCGCGATCCGGGGGAGATCGTGACGACCCGTCTGGGAACGCTGATCGTCGCCGAGACCATGGCCGAGGCCGAGCGACGCAAACGGGCCTGGCAGGAGCAGCGGGGCGTCCCCGACGAGTCGGTCGGGGCGCGGCTGTGGTGGGGCGACGCCGACGCGATCCGCGCTCAGGCGAACGCGATGCTGGAGGTCGGCCTCGGCGGGCTGCTCTTCAACATGCCGGCGGGCGCGTCGGCGGACGACGTTCGCCTGGCCGGCGAAGCCCTGGCGACGCTCCGCTGATCGGTCCCCGACCGCGCGGGGACCGAGCTCAACCCGCTACCGAGCTCCGAGGAGCTCGAAGCGCCGCTTCTCGATGACGAGCGATTGCGCGGCTTCCCTGTCGCGCATGCGGACGACCACAGATGCGAACGACGAACCGCCGTAGGCGCGCTCGCGGCCGGCTTCGATCCCGCTACGCCGCCAGACGAGTGCGACGACCGCGCCCGTCATGATCGCCGCGAGCACCCAGATCACCGGACCGAACAGCGCCCCCAACCACAGGACGAACGGCAGGACGACGATGGCGGAGAACACCACGATCAGGATCCCTCGAACGTGTTTCGGCCGACTGGCCATGCTTGCCTCCTCGATCTCAAGGAACCGGGAAAGGCAAGGTCGCGAGGTCTTCGCGCGTACGCCCCGTCTTGGGCGGCT
>JALYLP010000340.1 GCA_030774195.1 Actinomycetota bacterium
AGGCAGCATCGCCAGTCAGAGGCTGAGTCAGACCGGTCGGGATAGGCCGACCCCATCATCACTGTCAGAGGCTGTATCTGAATAAGTGCACCCTTCAGGGTCCTCGAGTGCGGGTCGATCCCGATCGTGATCACCGTCACCTCCTTCTGCCGTTGGTGCGAGGACGGGAGGCGACCACGGACATCCCTGCCGTTAAGCTCCACACGCTGCTATCAAGTCACGGGTCGCCGCAGGGACCGAGGGGACTGGCCTAAACGAAGTCAGAGCCGCTCGCTCGACAGGAAACCGCTGGGTCACCCACCGGTCCCTGCGGGATCCTCCCACGCTCGGATCTACCCGAGCAGCTTGTAGGAGAACACGCAGGAAACCGCTGCGACGACTAACGCGTTCCGAAATCGGGGAAATCCGTTCCGAGCGGCCCCGATAGGCTCGTTTGACCAGGTCAGATGTGGTTTTCTGCCGGCCCCTACGGGGGCGAGGCCTGGCCTCCGACTGAACCACAACCGCGTCGTTGCTGACACCCTTGAGAGACGAGGCATAGTCAGCCAGGGTGACGCTTCATCCTTGCAGGCTCGATGATGCCCGCCATGGAGCGCATGACCCTCGAGGATCTTCGTGGACCGGGCGCCACCCTCGGGGCTGGCGTGAGCGCCGGCTTCCTCGCCGGGGTCCTGATCGGCGGCGTGGGCGGTCGGCTCGCGATGCTGTCGTTGCGGCTCACCTCGGACCCTTCATTGCACGGCGTCTCGACCGATGACGGCTTCACGATCGGCCGGGTGAGCGCCGAGACGCTGTTCTTGCTAGGAGTCACCGCCGGCCTGGGGATCGCGGGCGGTCTCTTCTACCTAGTGGTTCGCCGCTGGATCCCCGCGCCATGGCGCATCCCGGTGATGACGCTGTTCTTCGCGTTGGTCGGCGGCGCCGGGGTCATCGGTCCGAGCGATGTCGACTTCACGCAGCTGTCCCCGCTCTCGCTCGCCGTAGCGTTCTTCGTCGTGATCCCCGCTGCCTACGGCGCGATGATGCCGTGGATCGCCGAACGCCTGCTGCGCGAAGACTCGATCCTGCGACGCGGTCGTTGGGCGTGGATCGTGGGCCTGGTGCCGCTCGTGTTCGCGAATATCGTCGGAGCGCTGATCCTGCTGGTTGCGCTCGGCATGTGGGCTCTTGGCCGCTCGGCACCGGGGCTCGTCGAGGCCTGGCGGTCGCAGGTCACCACGTGGCTCGGCCGTGCCGCACTGGTCGCCATGGCGGTCGCGTCCGGCGCCGGCCTCCTCCGCGACGGGATCGACATCCTCGGCTGACCTTGTCGCGTCACATCCGCGCGCCGGGTGGAACGCTCGGCCGTCGTCGGAATCAGGCTACGGCGCCCAGACCTCCCCGGTGATCGGATCTGCGGTGGCGGCGTTGTTCGCGTAGGTCCCGATGCCGAACCCGTCCTCGAGTGTGCGAAGCAGGCCGTAGTGGTTCCGCAGTTCGGTGTACGTACCGGGGACGACCTGGGGCCCGACCATCGCGAGCAAGACGTTGCCGCCGCCGAACTTCGACCCGAAGTTCGCACCGCCGCCCTGCGCCTCGTCGTAGGTCACCATCACGAGCGCGTTCGGATACGTCGCCTGGATGAGCGGGACCTCGCGCGCGAGGAAGTCGTCGAACTGCGTGATCGGGTTGCCCGTGGGCGGGCAGTTGTCGTGCCCGTCCTCGCACATGTTCGGGACCACGTAGTTGAACGCCGAAGCCGTGTGGTTGCTCAGGGCGGCGTTGAACGCGGTCATATCGTTCGGTCCGGTCGTCCCGGCGGGGACGACGTTGTCGGTGCACAGGCTCGATGGGCTCGCGTAGTTGCCGACCACGCCGGTGTAGTACTCGGCCGGACTGTGCTTCGGACGGTACGCGTTCAAGGTCCTGTCGGAGCCAGCGTTCAGCAAGTAGCAGGGAGACGGCATCGACTCGTTCCACTCTTTCCACGTGATGCCGTCGGTTGTGAGCTGGTTGAAGATGTTGGTCGTGGTCTGATGGCAATCGATCGGCTTCACGTCATCCTGCTCGCACCGGATGTACTGCCCGCTGGTCATCGCGACGTAGTTCGCGGTCGAGTAGTGGGAGGTGGCGAAGTAGTTCGTGAACCAGGCGGCGTCCGGACGGAGGTGCGTCTCTTGGTACGGAGCCTTGCCGACCGAGAGCTGCGAGTACGTCGTGTTCTCTCCGATGATCAGGAACACATTCGACAAAGCCGGAACACCTTCCAGCGAGGCCCCACTCGCCTGTGCAGGCGCGAGGAGCGCGGGGACGAGGAGGAGACCGAGGAGTGGGGCGAACAGCGCGACCGAACGTGACCGACGAAGCATCGCGACCTCCTTGTCGGACGGGGGGCGGTTGCGGTGATCTTCCGTCTGAAGTTCTCATGGAACCTAGCACCGTCGCGAACAGGCCGGGTTGCGTCGAAGTGACCCTCGGCGCCGAGCCTCGTCGAGGCCTGGCGGTCGCAGGTCGCAACGTGGATCGGCCGCGCGGCGCTGGTCGCCATGGCGGTCGCGTCCTCGGAGATATGGTTGACCCGCGGCGGTTGACCTCCCTTTCCACAGTGGTTAGAATCCTGACCAGTCATGAGCGAGACGATTGCATTCACGGAGGCGAAGGCACATCTCTCGGAACTCGTCGACCGAACCTCGCGCGAGCACGAACGATTCGTGGTGACGCGCAATGGAGTACCGGCGGCGGTGCTTCTTTCTCCCGACGACCTCGAGTCACTCGAGGAAACCGTTGAGATCTTGCGGGATAAGGCGCTCATCGAGTCCATCCGCACGTCCCGGCGCGAGGCGTCTGAAGGCAAGAGAGTTCGGCTCAAGGACCACGTCTAGCTCGTGTACGAGGTCGAGATCACGCCGGAGGGCCTCCGGCACCTCGACCGGCTT
>JALYLP010000341.1 GCA_030774195.1 Actinomycetota bacterium
AGGCGCGGTAGTCGGCGGCGAGCGCGAGCTGGTCGGCCTTCGATCGTCCGGACGGCAGCTCATCCCACGACGTCTCGACGGTCCGCAGGATCTGGTCGCGTCCCGCCTCGCCCAGCTGGTGGCCGACCTCGCGGTGCGTGCCGCGCACGCGGACGAGCTCGATCGTCGTCGGGGTCATGGGCGCAGTATCACCTCAGGACGTCAGGGCGACCAGGAGCTGCGTGTACGCCGTCAGGTACCGGTCGACCTCAGCGAAGGCGGCGGGCACCGGCACGGTCGGTCCCGCGCCCGGGAGCGCTTCCCAGATCCCCCGGTTGGCCATCCAGATCCGGAGCAGCCGCGTGAGCTCCGGGTCGGTCATCGCATGCGCGTCGGCTCCCGTGCGTGGGTGGGGGCCGTACCACTGCCCCGCGCGCGGACCGAACCGGTACGACGTCCAGGGGAGGCCCGCGTCGCGCAGCGCGGCGTCGATCCCGTCGGCGAGCATCCCGCCCAGCGCGGTCGTGTGCTCGTAGGCCGCCGGGACCAGCACCTCGGTGAGCGCGGCGACGGCGGCCGCCGCCGACAGCGGGTTCCCGAAGAGCGTTCCGCCGGTCGCGACCTCCTTCGTGTGGTCGAGCTCCCCGGCGAGCTCGGCGCTGACGCCGTACGCGCCCATCGGGATCCCGCCTGCCACCGCCTTGCCGATCGTGACCACGTCGGGCTCGAGTCCCCACAGGCCCGTCGCGCCACCTTCTCCCACGACGTGCGTGTGCGTCTCGTCGAACGCGAGCACGGTCCCGCGTTCCCGGGTCGCGCGACGGAGCTGGTCGTGCCACCCCGTCTCCGGCGGCAGGAAATGGATGTTGTTCGTGAGGGCCGGTTCGGTGAGCACGATGGCGACGTCGTCGGATCCGAGCGCGGTGCGCAATCCGTCGACATCGTTGAACTGCGAGATCCGCACGCGGCCGGTGACGCCCTTCGACAGTCCTCGCTGCAACGGGGCCGGCCGGCCGTCCTCGAGGTCGACGAGCCCCTCCTCGAAATGGCCGTGGTAATGGCCCTCGAACAGCAGGACCACGTCGCGGCCGGTCGCCGCTCGCGCCAAGCGGATCGTCTCGGTATTGGCCTGCGAGGCTGACAACGTGAACTGCCAATGCGTCTGCTGCGGGTAGCGGCGGGCCAGCTCCTCGGCGACGCGGACCGATTCCTCGGTCGGGAGCAGGAACTGGGTCGAGCGGGCAACCCGTTCCTGGACGGCGCGGACGATCGCGGGGTGCGCATGGCCGCAGAACATCGCCAGGTCGCTCGCGTTGAAGTCGACGTAGTGATGACCGTCGACATCGGTGAACGACGCTCCCGCGCCGCTGTCGACGTAGACCGGCAGGTCGTTGTCGGAGGCCATCCACGTCATCGGCGTTCCGTTCGGCATGTGCGCAGCGGCCCGGGCGAGGAGCTCGAGCGTCCGCGGTCGCTCGGCGCGGAACCACGCGAGCTCGGCGTCGTGCAGCTCGCGGATCCGGTCCCGATCGAGGTCGCCCAGCGCGGTCACGTTGTCGGAGGCTACCCGCGAACGCGAAGCATCGGACGTCCATGTCAGAGGCGCTCCCTAGGGTCGGGCGATGGATACCCGACCAGCCGTTCGTCACCGTGGGTGGACCGCATGACCGTCGCGGCCATCGCCATCGCGCTCGCGGCCGGTCTGACGATCGGCGCCGTTGCCGCTCTCGTGGCTACCGCGCGGCGGCGTCCGCCTGAGGAACGCGGGCTCCGCGATCAGGTGCAGCTCCAGGCCGGCGAGCTTCGGCGCATCGCGGACCAGGGCGCGCAACGCGACCTGGCCTCCGAGCAACTGCGGCAGGGGTTGGAGGGCGCGCGCCGGGCGCTGGAGGAGCTCCGGACCCACGAGCAGGACCGCCGCGCCGCGGACGGGGAGTCGCGAGAGGTCGTCAGGCGATTGGCAACCGTGCTCGCGGGCGGTGCGTCGAAGGGCCGGGCGGGAGAGTTCATCCTCCGTGAGCACCTCGCCGAGCTCCCGCCGGGCATGCTCGTCACGGACTTCCGCGTGAACGGCAAGGTCGTCGAGTTCGGTCTGCTCCTGCCGGACGGCCGCCGGCTGCCGATCGACTCCAAGTGGTCGGCCGTTGCCGAATTGGAAGCGCTCGAGTCCGCGCGTGACCCGACCGAACGCGATGCGTGCGCACGGGCCGTCGAGCGAGCTGTGACCTCTCGAGCGAAGGAGGTCGCCCAATACCTCGATCCGGCGGTGACCGCGCCGGTCGCCGTGGCCGCCGTTCCGGACGCAGCCTATCGGGTGTTGAAGCGTGCGCACGCCGACGCGTACGCGAAGGGCGTCATCATCGTCCCGTACGGGAGCGCGCTGCCCATCGTGTTGTTCCTCTACTCGCTGGTGCGGCGTTTCGGCGACGCCGCGGATGTGCAGGCCGCTCTGTCCGAGGTCGCCGCGGTCCTGGACGGGCTGGCATCGATCGTCGAGAACCGGTTCCAGAAAGCCGCCACCATGCTCACGAACGGGACGGACGAGTTCCGTTCCCTGTTGGGCAAGGCGCGCGGGTCCATCGCCCGGGCCGAGGGACCGGCAACCGGTGTGGATGACGTTGACACCGGCGACGACGGCCCGCCACTGACGATCGTGGGTTGATGTCCGGCGCGCCGAACGGGCGTCCGGGGCAGGTACTCGCGCAACGTTCGGGGGTCGGTAGGCTTGAAGGGTCATGGCCGATCGAACCTTCGCGAGCGCACTCGTGCTCTTCGCGCATCCAGACGATGCCGAGTTCATGTGCGGCGGCACGGTCGCGCGATGGGCGCGGGAGGGTTGCGATGTCCATTACGTCGTGATCACCGACGGGTCCGCGGGCTCGAACGAACCGGGGGTCTCGCGCGAGGAGCTGCGTCCCGTCCGCGAACGCGAGCAGCGCGCCGCCGCGTCCGTCCTCGGCGTGAAGAGCGTCACGTTCCTCGGCGAGGTCGACGGCACGCTCGAGGTCACGCTCGACACGCGCCGGAAGGTCTGCCGCGAGGTGCGCAGGCTCCGGCCCGAGGTCCTGGTGGCGCCCGATCCGTCGCGCCTGTGGTTCGGGAGCGGCTACATCAACCACTGGGACCACAAGCAGGCGGGGCTCCTCGCCCTCACGGCGGTCATGCCGGACGCGCCCTCGCGGCCGATGTTCCCCGAGCTGCTGGACGAGGGCCTGGAGCCGTTCGAGGTACCCAACCTCTGGCTCGCCATGAACGAGGCCGACACCTACGTGGACATCACGGAAACCTTGGAGGCCAAGCTCGCGTCCCTCGCCGAGCACGTCTCTCAGCACACGGAGGGAGCGACATCCTTCGTCCGCGAGCGAGCCGAGGAACTTGGGGCGCAGAGCGGATCGGGGTACGCCTTCGCCGAGGGGTTCAAGGCCTTCCACCTGCTTGACGAGGACGAAGACGAGGAACAGTGATGGAAGAGGGATTCCCCGCCGCGGAGGAGCCGGAACCGTACGAGCTCTCACCGCAGGAGCGCCGTGACGTCGAGGCCGATCTCGAGGACCTCGGCAAGATGCATGACGTCTTCTCCCCGCAGAACGTGAAGGGTGTCGTGATCGCGTGCCAGGACTGCGGGCAGAACCACTTCTACGAATGGGACCTGCTCCAGGACAACCTCGAGCACATGCTGGACACGGG
>JALYLP010000342.1 GCA_030774195.1 Actinomycetota bacterium
CCCCTTCCGTCACACAGGCCTGTGACGACGACGGCCGTCGTACACGGCGGCATCCGACGAAGGATCTCGTCGTTCTTCTTCCGGCACGACAAGACCCGGCGGGCGCTGACCCTGTCGGCTCCGCTGCTATGGATGATCGTCGTCTACTTCATCTCGCTCGCCCTGTTGCTGGCGAATTCCGTCTGGAAGGTCGACTCGCTCACCGGAGACGTGATCCGCGAATGGACCACACGCAACTACGACACCGTGTTCTCGGGCCGCTGGCAGACGGCATTCCTCGAGCGGACGTATTTCGTCATGGCGTGGCGCACGGCGTTGATCGCGGCGCTCGTGACGTTGGCGGATGTCGCCTTCGCGTTCCCGATCGCGTACTACGCCTCGAGGATCGCAACACCCCGTGCGCGCTCCGCCATCATGATCGCCGTCGTGATCCCCTTGTGGGCCAACTACCTGATCCGCGTATTCGCGTGGAAGGCCATCATCCAGGGCGGCGGGCCGGCCGAGGCTCTCCTGCACGTGGTCGGCTTGAGCAACATCTCCCTCATCGGAACCCCGATCGCGATGTGGATCACCTTCTGCTACCTGTGGTTGCCGTACGCGATCCTCCCGATCGTCGCCGCATTGGAGAGGGTGCCTTCGTCGTACATCGAGGCGTCTGGTGATCTCGGCGCGCACGCACGGACGACGTTCCGGCGCGTCGTCTTCCCGCTGGCGATCCCGGGGATCGTGGCGGGCTCGATCTTCACCTTCTCTCTGACGCTCGGCGATTACATCGTGCCCGACCTCGTCGGGAAGGGAAGCTTCCTCGGGAACGGCATCGCGCATCTCAACGTGAACAACCGCCCGCTCGCGGCGACGATCGCGGTCGTGGCGATGACCATCGTCTTCATCTATCTCGCGCTTGCGAAGCGGACGGGCGCGTTCGAGGCGCTGTGATGGAGCCCAGATCGGTTCGTTGGTTCCTGCGAGCGATGAGCTGGGCGGTCTTGTCGTTCCTCTACGTGCCGCTCATCGTGGTCGTCCTCTACGCCTTCACCAAGAACCAGATCGCCACCTGGCCACCCGAGCTCTTCACCACCAGCTGGTTCTCTTCCGCGCTGCATGACGGCACCCTTCGTCCCGCATTCACGACGTCGATCGTCGTGGGAGTGTTCGCCACCGCGATCGCCCTCGTGTTGGGCACCCTCGCGTCGTTCGCGATGGCGCGAGCGAAGTTCTTCGGGCGAGACGCGATCTCGTTCGCACTCGTTCTGCCGATCGCGTTCCCGGGCATCGTGACCGCGCTCGCGCTGTCCTCCATGGTCGATGCGATGCCGGGTCTGAACTTCGGCGTCCCGGCCATCATCGTCGGACACGCGACGTTCTGCGTCGTCGTGGTCTTCAACAACGTGGTTGCCCGTATCCGTCGGACGTCCGGGTCCCTCGTCGAGGCGTCGATGGACCTCGGGGCGGATGGGCTGACGACGTTCCGGTACGTGACCTTCCCAACGATCCGGACCGCCCTCCTCGCAGGCGCCCTGCTCGCGTTCGGCCTGTCGTTCGATGAGATCGTCGTGACGCTCTACCTGTCGGGTACAACCACGACGCTGCCGCTATGGATCTTCAACAACATCACACGGCCCTTCGCGCAGCCCGAGGTGTTCGCGGTCGCGACCGTTGTCTTGCTCATCTCGGTGATCCCTGTCTACGTTGCGGTCAGGCTGGCGGGAGAGGGAGCGTTGCGTCCAACCGCGAGGATCAAAGCGGGCTGAGCTACAGGTACTGACCTGGGCGACGGGGATCTTGCGCGTCGGGCTCGCCCGGCGCGCCGGGCGGGTTCTGGGCCATGAGCCCGCGGCGTTGCAGCTCCTGGAACTGCGCCTGGGCGGCGGCCTGCTGGGCGAACATCGCCGCCTGGATCCCGTGGAACAGGCCCTCCAGCCACCCGACAAGCTGCGCCTGGGCGACCCGGAGCTCCGCCTCGGTCGGCATGCTGTCGATGGGTGGCGCGAGTTGGCCGAGTTCGTCGCGGAGGTCGGGGGAGAGCACCCCGGCGAGCTCGCCCACCGCGCGGCCGTAGATGTCGGCGAGCCGCTTACGGCCGGGCTCATCGAGCGAGGCCTGCCGCGTCTGCTCGAGGAGCTCGCGCACCATGCTCGCGATCCGCAGGAGCTTCGCCGGTTGCGTGATCGACTCTTCCTGCGCGCCCGGCGGTTGCTGCGTCTCAACGGGGATCGCCGGGATGACGCCGGGTGCCTCGGTCGCGCTCGGTTGATCGCTCATCGGTTCAACCTAGCACCGACGGGGTCATGCGCCAGAGCCGAGCGAGGCGAGGAACATCGCCTCGGCCTGCGCCATGCGCACGACCTCGC
>JALYLP010000343.1 GCA_030774195.1 Actinomycetota bacterium
ATGGTGCTCTACACCGAAGGCGGAGGGGACCGTTCTTCGTCGGCGAGCGCCTCGCCCGCTCCCGCTCCGACGCCCTCAGGAGGCGGCGCACCCAGCACGACCAGCTCGCGTTCGACCTTGGTGGCGATCGACGCCTCGTCCCGACGCCAGCTCTGGCATCGGGAGCTCACCGGCGTGAGCACGACCGGACCCACGGTGGACGGCGGAATCGCCGTGGTCGGCGCCGACGACGGCTCGGTAACCGCGATCGATCTCGCGACGGGGAAGGTCAGGTGGCACCAGGATCTGGGCGACGTGGTCGACACGCCCATCGCCGCCGACGCAGGGGTCGTCTACGCCTCCGTGCATTCGGACAGCAGGCAGCCGCCATCGGTCGTCGCCCTCCGGGAGGCCGATGGCGAGGAGGCCTGGCGCTACACCCCGAGCACGTCCGGCCTCGTCGCCGGCGCTCCGACCGCCGTGAGCGGAACCGTGTACGTGACCCTGTCGGACGGAACCGTCCGCGCCGTCGCAGCTGACACGGGACTCGAGCGATGGGCCTCGCGGCTCAACACGGTCGCCGCCGGTGGGGCACCGGCGGTATCCGACGATGCCATCGTGGTGGTGGACACGCGGGGCGAGGTCTATCGCTTCGATCCCGCGACCGGCGCACGCCGTTGGGATTTCGCGCTGAACACGCCGGTGTACGGTCCCGCCGTCATCACCGCCTCCGCCGTGTTGATCGCCGACGGTTCGGGCGAGCTGAGCGCGCTCGATCCCGTGACCGGAGACAGGATCTGGCGCGAGGGCCTCGGTGTGGCACCGCTCCTCACGATCGCCGTTGCGCCCGAAGCCGTCGTCGTCGCGAGGACCGGGGCCTCCGCGGGATTGGTCGGTCTCACCGCCGACCCGGGCGGTGTCCTGATCGACGAGCGGAGCCCAACGATCGTGATGCCGGGGTCGTTGGCGCTCGATTGGGCCACCGCCGCGGTCCCGCTGGTCGTGATCCTCGTGCTCGCGGGTCGGTTCCTCATCGCACGCCTCGGACCACCTGAGTTCGACCAGGAGGATCTTCCCGCCGCCGCGGGCGCCGCTGCCGACGGCTGGGAAGACGACGAGGACCAGACGTGAGGGATCGCGTGCCGTGAGCGATCGTCGGAAGAAGCAGCAGCGTCGACCGGCGTCCTCATACCGTGCGCCCACGACCCCCGCACCCGCGCCTCGCAAGGGCCTTCTCGACTCGATCTTCGCCCCTCGCGGTCCGAGCAAGGTGGCGATGCCCAAGATCCGCACGTCGATCACGCGCGGGCTCGCTACCGTCCTTGGGACGCCCGCGCTCGCCGTGGCCGTGCCGATCGTGCTCATCACCGAGTGGCTCGTCCTACTCGCGTTCGGTTTCCAGGGACCGTTCACGATCCTGGGAGCCACGTTCGCCACCCCGCCGATCTCGACCGCCACCGATGTGTCGCTCGCCTCGAACATCTTCTCCGCGGTCGGCGCGACCGGTCCGGGAGCGGCGCTCGCGCCGCTCGCCGGCATCACGGCGTTCCTGGTGGTCCACGCGGCGTTCCAGGCGATGGTGACCACCGTCGCCGTGGAGCGGATGCGGACCGGATCGGTCTCGGCCTGGAGTGTCCGTCGCGCGATCCACGTGTGGCCCGTCACGATCGCGGTCGCCGTGGTCAACCTCGGCGTGCTGATCGTCTCGAACTTCGTCCAGCTCCTCGGCGGGGGGATCGGGTTCATCCTCGCCGTTGGCCTCTTGGTCGCGGGCGTCTACCTCTTCGCGTTCGCTCCTGCGATCTCGGCCGACGAGGAGCTGTCGTTGCCGCTCACGATGTCCAAGGCGGTCAGGGCGGCACGGCTGCCCGGTTCGAACAACCTCACGCTCGCGGTGCTGTACACGGTCCCGTCGTTCGCCCTGCTGCTCGCTCCGCTCCCGGGCAGCTTGATCGGGGTCAACCCTTCGGTCGGCGCGTGGACCGCCTCGATCCTGATCAACGTGCTCCAGATGGCAGCCGTCGCGATGTTCGCATTCCGCTACCTCGCGATCGGCGCGGACGTGGCCGACGCCGCGCCGCGCACCGGCCGGCGCGGCTGAGCGTCGCATCGTCGCTGGTAGACTGCCCTCGCCGGCGCATCCTCGCGCCGAGCACACACGCTCGGGGACCGCATGCCGGGGGTCCCGCAGGCTCTGCGGGCCGTCATCGGGCCGATCCGGGCGGAGGACACAACCGAAAGGGGCACACCATGCCGGTCGTCACCCGGCGGGAGCTCCTCGAGGCGGGCGTGCACTTCGGCCACCAGACGCGACGGTGGAACCCGAAGATGCAGCGGTACCTCTTCGGGGAGCGTTCCGGGATCTACATCATCGACCTCGAGCAATCCCTGTCCGGGCTCGAGGAAGCTCATGCCTTCGTTCAGGGGCTCGGCCGTCGTCGCGGGATCGTCCTGTTCATCGGGACGAAGAAGCAGGCCCAGGAGGTCGTCTCGGGGTACGCGACCCGGATCAACATGCCGTTCGTCAACAACCGTTGGTTGGGCGGCATGCTCACCAACTTCAGTACGATCCGCGGCCGGTTGCTTCGTCTGCGAGAACTCGGGGAGATGGAGGAGACCGGGGCCATGGAACGCCTTCCTAAGAAGGAGGCCATCCGCCTCCGCCACGAGCGGGAGAAGCTCGAGCGGAACCTCGGAGGGATCCAGAACCTCGAGCGGCTGCCCGACGCCATCTTCGTGATCGACACGAAGAAGGAGCACATCGCGGTCACCGAGGCTCGGAAGCTCAACATCCCCGTGATCGCGATCGTGGACACCAACTGCGACCCGGACGAGGTCGACTATGTCATCCCCGGCAACGACGATGCGATCCGCGCCGTCAGCCTGGTGACCCGTGTGCTGGCGGATGCTCTCGCCGAGGGGTACGGGATGGCGAAGGACGACGTCATCGAGCGCTCCACCACCCAGGCTCCGCCCGTTCCGTCCGGACCCCGGCCCCAGGCCGCGCCGGCCGCCGTCGACGAGACGCCCTCGGCGGAGGAGGCCGCCGCGATCGCGGCGACGACCGTCTTCGAGCCCGATGTGCCCGAGCCCGAGATCGTGGCCGAACCCACCGAGGAACAGGAGACCACGAGCGACGAGAGCACGCCGGCGCCGGTGGGTAGCGCCGGGGAGGAAGCCTGAGATGCCAGATATCACGGCGGCCATGGTGAAGGCGCTTCGCGAAGCGACCGGCGCGGGCATGATGGATTGCAAGCGCGCGCTGATCGAGGCCGACGGCGACGCCGAGCGCGCCACGCAGATCCTTCGCGAGAAGGGTCTGGCGAGCCAGGCCAAGCGCGCCGGTCGAAGCGCGAACCAGGGCTTGATCGACGCCTACATCCATTTCAACAACACGGTCGGCGTGCTGATCGAAGTGAACTGCGAGACGGACTTCGTCGCGAACACCGATGAGTTCCGTTCGCTCGTGAAGGACCTGGCCCTGCATATCGCCAGTCCGTCGGCGCCACGCTGGCTCAGCCGGGACGACGTTCCGTCTGCGACCCTCGAGCACGAGCGGAAGATCTTCGAGAAGCAAGCGATCGACTCGGGGAAGGCCGAGAACGTGATCCCCAGGATCGTCGAGGGGAAGCTCGAGGCGTTCTTCAAGGACAACGTCTTGCTGGACCAACCGTTCGTCAAGGACGACTCGAAGACGATCCAGGACCTGTTGGACGAGGTCGGTGCCAAGACCGGCGAGAAGGTCGCCGTGAGGCGGTTCACCCGGTACCGGCTGGGCGAAGACCTGGAGTAGGCGGGTAAGCTGACCGCCGACCGAGTGCCGCCGACCGAGTGGAGGAGACGACCAGGCGCATGAGCGACGGCGGAGATGCACGGCCCACCTATCATCGGGTCCTGCTCAAGCTCTCCGGCGAAGCGTTCGCGCACGACTCGGGTTCCGGGATCTCCGACCGTGCAACCGCGCTCGTCGCCCGACAGCTCGCCGAGATCGTCGATCTCGGCATCCAGACGGCGGTGGTCGTCGGCGGTGGCAACATCTGGCGAGGCCGTCAGGCGCCCGGGATCGATCGGAACCGGGCCGACTACATGGGGATGCTCGCAACGGTGATGAACGCGCTCGCTCTTCAGGACGCGTTGGAGAAGATCCACGTAGCCACGCGGGTGCAGACCGCCATCACCATGAGCCAGGTCGCGGAGCCATTCGTACCGCTCCGCGCGATCCGGCATCTGGAGAAGGGCCGCGTCGTGATCTTCGCGGCCGGCCTCGGCGTCCCCTATTTCTCCACGGATACCTGCGCCGCCCAGCGCGCGCTCGAGATCCACGCAGACGCGTTGCTCAAAGGGACGAAGGTCGACGGTGTCTATACGGCGGACCCGAAGCTCGATCCATCGGCCGAGCGGCTCGACCTGCTCGGGTACGGCGATTTCCTTCGCGAGGGCTACGGGGTCATGGACGCGACCGCGGTCTCGCTCTCGATGGAGAACAAACTCCCGATCATCGTTTTCGATCTTCGCGAGGAGGGGAACATCCGGCGGGTCGTGACGGGCGAACCGATCGGCACCCTCGTGCACTGAGGATCCATGACGATCGAAACCGCAGCCAAGGACGCCACCCACAAGATGGAGCAGGCGGTCGCCCACCTCAAGGACGACCTCGCCGGGATCCGGACGGGGCGAGCGGCGCCGGCCGTCATCAACCGGGTGACGGTCGAGTACTACGGGACGCCGATCCCGCTGAATCAACTGGCCGGCGTGTCCGTCCCGGAGCCCCGTCTGCTGCAGATCCAGCCGTTCGACAAGAGCGCGATCTCCTCGATCGAACGCGCGATCATGCAGAGCGACCTCGGCATCACCCCCAGCAACGACGGCAAGGTGATCCGCCTCGCCTTTCCGCCGCTCACCGAGGAACGCCGGAAGGAGCTCGTCAAACAGGTCCACCATCGGGCCGAGGAGGCTAGGGTTGCCGTCCGCAACGTCCGGCGGCATGCCAAGGAAGAGATGGAGAAGCTTGAGCACGACGGCGCCATCTCCCAAGATGACCTGATCAGGGCCGAGAAGGAGCTGCAGAAGCTCACCGATCGCTTCGTGACCGAGGTCGACGAGATCCAGGGTCACAAGGAGCAGGAGCTGATGGAGGTCTAGGTGGCCAACGACAAGGGCGACGGCGAGGATCTCTTCGAAGACCTGGACAAATTCTTCGCGCCGATCCGTGACGTCGACTGGGACGAACCCGAAGAGCCAACCGAACGCGCACCGCAGGAGTCCCACGTGGAAGTGCGTTCGGAGGAGCCCCCCGAGACGACCCAGGAGCTCCTCGCGACGGACGTGACCCCGGAGGAGTCTGAGGAGGCCGCCGAGGGCGGGACGGACGACGCGTGGCACGACTCGGGCGCGCTCGAGCCCATCGACGACATCCTGGGCGAGCGTCCGCACGACGCCGACGAGCCCGATGTCATCGTTGTCGACGCGGGCGAGTTCGGCGACGTGGCAGGTGCCGGCGAGTCGGAAGGCGACGTGTTCGAGCCAGCGGAAGCGACAACGCTCGAGGGCGAGCCGTCCGAAGAGGATCTCGAGGCCGCCGCGGCACATTTCTCCGATTCGCTCGGCGGCGACACCTCGTACGCGACCGAACCCGTCGATGCGCTCGGCGGAAGTGAGGTCGGTGACCTCCTCTCCGATCTCGGGGCCCCCCCGTCCGCCTCGTCCGAGGATGTCGAAGCGGACCTGCTGTCGGACCTCCACGACCCCGACGCGCC
>JALYLP010000344.1 GCA_030774195.1 Actinomycetota bacterium
TGCAGGCCGGTTGCGCCGCTGGTCTTCGGGAACCCCGTCATCCCAAGCTGCTGGAGCAGCACCTCGATGTGCCGGGCGACGTTGAGCACGTCGTCGTACGTGTACGGCGGGAACGGGTCCAGATCGAAGAACAGGTAGTCCGGGTGCTGGACGTCCTCACAGCGTGAGTGGAGCGGATGCATCTCGATCGCCCCGAGGTTCGCGACGAACAGGAGCGTCGCAAGGTCGTCGACCGTGAGGTAATCGATCCGCCCGGTCTTCGCGTCCTCCGACAGGACCGTGCATCGATGGACCCACTCCGGCGTATGCGACGGCGCCGACTTCTCGTAGAAATCGGGACCATCGATGCCGTCGGGCATCCGCTTCATCGTGAGCGGCCGCCGCTCGAGGTGCGGCAACAGCAGGTCCGAGACGTTGAAGTAGTAGGCGACCAGATCGCCCTTCGTGTAGCCCTGTTCCGGCCAGAAGACCTTGTCGAGGTTGGAGAGCCGGAGCTCTCGTTCCGGAAGCTCGATCCACCAAGCGTCGCGCTCGCCCCGGCGGGTCGCGAGTGGCCGCGGGAGCTCAACCGTGAACGCGGGACCGCCACTCCCACGCGCTCGTTTCGGCATGCCGACGATGGTAATCGGGGGGGCTCCAACGCATCGGCTGTCGGCGATCACCCTTCAAGGTGTCGGCCGACCGGCCGATACCTGTTCGGTGAGCAGGCCGTCTTCGGCGCCTGGGAGGGCGGTCGGGCCGACCAGGTCCGGCGGCCGGTGGCGTGCACGACCCCGGCTCAGTTTCTCGCTCCGGGCGATCGCAGCGTTGGTCCCGGCCGCGTGTGCCGCCCTCGCCGCGACGATCCTCGGCCATCTCGTCCATCCTCCCGGTGGCCTCCCCGGGCTTCTGTGGGCGCTCTGGCTCCTCGGTTCGGCGATGCTCGTCGCGCTCCTGGTCGAGCGCGCGGCACGGGCCTCCTGCCGCTCGCGGTGCTCCTCCAACTCTCGCTCGCCTTCCCGGACCACGCCCCGTCACGATTCACGATGGCCAGGACGGCCGGGAACGTCCGCCGGCTGAAGGAGCGGATCGACCACGCGAAGCAGACCGGGGTGGATGACGATCCCCGTGAAGGCGGCGCGACAGATCCTGGAATTGGTCGCCGCGCTGTCGGCACACGACCGGAAGACCCGCGGCCACTCGGAACGGGTCCGCGCCTACACCGACATACTCGCCGGCGAGCTCGATCTGGGCGACGAAGATCGCGACCGGCTCCGATGGGCGGCGCTCCTGCACGACATCGGCAAGCTCCGGGTTCCGGGGCGGATCCTGAACAAGGCCGGCAAGCCCGACCGGTTCGAGTGGGAGCGCCTGCAGGCGCACCCGGCCGAGGGCGCCACGCTCGTCGAACCGCTCCTCCCGTGGCTCGGCTCGTGGGCAACGACGATCGTGCAGCATCACGAGCGGTTCGACGGCCGGGGCTATCCGGCGGGCCTCGAGGGGGAGGAGATCTCCCTCGGGGCTCGGGTCGTGAGCGTCGCCGATTCGTTCGAGGTGATGACCGCCGCGCGGGCCTACAAGCGACCGATCACGCCGTCGGCGGCGCGCCGCGAGCTCGCGCGCTGCGCGGGGAGTCAGTTCGATCCAGCGGTGGTCCGGCTGTTCCTCAACATCTCGATCGGGCGCCTGTGGTGGACGGTCGGACCGGCATCGTGGGTGGCCGTCACGCCGGTGTTGGGATGGTTCCTGCGTTCCGGGGAGCAGATCGCGATCGCCGCGAAGAGCACCGCGCTCGCGGTGACGCTCGGACTCGGGGGAGCGTTGCAGGTCCTGCCCGCGTCCGCGACCGTGCCGCTCTCCGCCAAGAGCCCCGCGTCGAGCGCCGTGACGCCGGCTTCCGCGGACGCTGTCGGTGGATCGCCCGCCGTCGTCGACCGCCGGGGCGACGCGCCCACGGGGGATGGTTCGGGGACCAGATCGGGCGGGAGCGGATCGGCGGCCGACCCGGGGCCGGATGGCGGAGGACCGACGACCGATCCATCCGGCGACCCCACGCCGACCCCGGCGCCGGACCCGACCTCCGACCCGGTCGGCAGTGCCGTGGACACCGTGACGAACACCGTCGGCAACACGGTGGACTCGGTCACGGATGTCGTCGACGAGACGACCGGCGGAGCGACATCTTCGGTGAGCCCAACCGTCGACGGAACGGTCCGAACGGTCGTCGACACCGCCGGATCGACTACCGGAGACATCGTGAGCAAACTCGGCCTGTAGTCCGCCCGAGCCGTGTCGGCGTTCCGGGCTAGACTGACCGATCCCGCAGCGTGCGGGGCAGTCAAGGACCCTGGAGGGCACCATGCCGAGGGCGATGTGGAAAGGGGCTATCTCGTTCGGCCTCGTGACGATCCCGGTCGCCGTCTATCCCGCGACCGAAGAGAAGACATTGCGGTTCAACCAACTCCACGACGAGGACGGTGGCCGCGTCCGCTACAAGCGCGTGTGCGAGAAGGATGGTGAAGAGGTCTCCTTCGAGCACATCGTCAAGGGCTACGAGGTGGAGAAGGACCGCTACGTCGTCCTCACGGACGAAGACCTGAACGCCATCCCGGTCGAGTCCAGCAGGGCCATCGATATCCACCGGTTCGTGGACCTGGATGAGATCGATCCGGTGATGTTCAAGAAGAGCTACTACCTCGTCCCCGAGGAGACCGGTGCCAAGGCGTACGCTCTGCTCCGGGAGGCCATGAGCGATGACGGTCGCGTGGGCATCGCCAAGGTCAGCTTCCGGGACAAGGAACATCTCGCCGCTCTCCGATTCAAGGACGACGCCTTCGTGCTGGAGACCATGTACTGGCCCGACGAGATCCGCGAGGCCGACTTCGGCGGCGTCGACGTCAGCGCCAAGATCCGTGGTCAGGAGCTGGAGATGGCGAAGCAACTGATCGAGTCGCTCTCCGGCGAGTGGAACCCGGAGGAGTACTCCGACGAGTATCGCGAGGCCGTGCTCCAGATCGTGGAGGCCAAGCTCAACGGGCAGGAGATCGAGGTCGTCGCTCCTGAGCCGACCGCTAAGGTCGTCGATCTGATGGAGGCGCTCAAGGCGTCGGTCGCTGCCGCCAAGGAACAAGGCGACGAGCCCGCGCCCTCACGGAAGCCGGCGGCCAAGAAGCCGGCGGCAAAGAAGAAGTCTTCCGCGAAGAAGCCCGCCGCCAAGAAGCCTGCGGCGCGGAAGAAGGCCGTCGGCGAGTAGTGCCTCAGGAGTATCTCGACCGAGCCGCGTCGCCCAACGACGAGGCCGCGGTCGTCCAGCTGCTCCGCGCTCACGAACTTGAGGATCACGGCCGCGTGACCGCGGACTGGAACGAGATCGTTCGTTTCGTCTGGCGCGACCCGGGCCTCCATGTGCAGGACGATGGCCGGATCGTCGAGCACGATGGCGTTCCGGTCGCGTTCGCGGGCGTGTTCCGTGAGGACGACGACGCCAGCGAGCCTTTCGGCTCGTGGATGGCGTTTCCGCCGGCGGATCGTACCGGTGGGGCGCTGCCGTTCGTCGTCGATTGGCTCGTGGCGCGAGCACGCGAACGCGGAGCCCGGTCGCTGCGCCACCTCGTCTACCGCAACGACGATGCGCACCGGACGGTGGCCCTCGAGCGTGGGTTCCGGCGGGTGCGATCGTCATGGACCATGCATCGACAGATCGGTCCGGACGGACCGATCGAGGGACCGCCCGACGGCATCCGGTTCACGACCCTGGCCGAGCACCCCGACGAACTCGGTCTCTACCGGGCGGATCAGGAGGCGTTCGCCGAGCACTTCGGGTTCTCGCCCGAGTCGTTCGAGGTGTGGCGACAGCGCCGGTTCGACGCCGACGACGACGATCGTTCGCGATGGCTGCTCGCGCTCGAAGGAGCGGAGACCGTGGCGTTCCTGCGTCAGGTGACCGGCGGCGAGGTCGCCCAGGTCGCGGCGCTCGGGACCCGGAAGGCCTGGCGCGGCCGGGGGATCGGTTCGGCCCTGCTCCGTCGAGCCTTCGCCGAGATGGCGGATGCTGGGCACCGCGAGGTGACGCTCTGGGTCGATGCCGAGAACGAGACCGGCGCGGTCGGCCTGTACGAACGCGTCGGGATGCGTCCGATCGTGGTTGATGACACCTACCAGCTCGAACTCGGACCGTGAGCGTTCCCGCCGGCTATCGGTCCCGGTCGGCAACGCTCGATGACATCGATGCCGTCGATCGGCTCTTCCGTGGGGTCGACCAGGCGTTGTTCGGTACGGCGGAGTCCAGTCGCGTATGGGTCGAGGAGTCCTGGCGGAGCGACCGGGTCGATCTGCCGACCATGACGTTGCTGGTCTTCGACGCGGACGGAGCCTTGGTCGCGTCCGCCGAGCTCGAGGCGATCGACCCGGCGAAGGAGATCGGGGCGTTCGCGCGCGTGCACCCCGGACACCTGGGGCGTGGCGTCGGATCGGCCGTGCTCGCGTGGACGGAGACCGCCGCGGCGGCCTTGATCCATCGGGACACGAGCACGCCGCTCCATCACTCCGTAGCGGAGGTGGACGAGGCAGCGTGCAACCTGATGACCGACCGGGGATACCGCCACGTGCGAACGGAGTGGCACATGCGCATGGACCTGCCGGCGGGATACGAGCCCGGCCCGGCGCCGCCCGGGGTCACGATCCGTCCGTCCGTCGAGGGCGTGGATGACGTCGGGATCTGGGAGACGTTGGACACCGCTTTCCGTACGCACTTCGGCTATCAGCCCGTCGGTCTGGAGCGATGGTGGGACAACACGCGACGGGCTGGTCATCACGACCCTTCTCTGATGCTCGTGGCAGAGCATGAGGGTCGGATAGTCGGCGCGTCGTACCAGTACATCTTGACCGACGATCGCATCGGGTGGGTTGGCGACCTCGGCGTCCGGCCCGAGATGCAGGGACGCGGCATCGGCTCGGCGTTGCTCCGCTCCGCGCTCGCCGATCTCTCACGACGGGGGATGCGGATCGCCGAGCTCAACGTTGATTCCCAGAACGATTCGGGCGCGGTCCGGCTCTACCGCAAGGTCGGCATGACCATCGTTCGCGAGTGGCTGGACTACGAGCGGTCCATCGCTGGTCTCGGCCCGGTCTAGGCTGCCTGCGTGTGGACGTGGCTGCGGCGCGCGTGGGACCGGATGCGGCATCCGCGATGGCACGCGGAGACGTTGGTCTGTTCCCGGCGCGGCCACATCCTTCCCGCCGCGTCGGTCGCGACCCTTGGGCCCGAGCATGCCGGCGTCGGTGTGGACCTGCCCGACGGCCGTCGATTCGCGCGGTGCCTGCGATGCGACTGCTGGCTCGACGTGCCGCGACCGCTCTCGCCGTCTGCGGAAACGCTGCCGCCGTTCTCCCAGATCATCCTCCCACGCAGGGGAGAGGAGCTGCGAGAGGCGATCGTCCTGCGGATCATCGCGATCGATCGGATCGTCCACGTCGTGCTGTTCGGAGCACTCTTCGCGCTGGCTTTCGAGCTCAAGCTGAACATCGGCCCCCTCCACGACGTCGCGCGGCGATTCCTGGACGCGCTCAACGGCGTCGCAGCCAACTCCACCCAGGGCGCGTCGCACGGCTTCCTGGTGACGGAGCTGCAGCGGATCGTCGACCTGCGAGAAGGCGCGCTCGACGTGTTGATCGTGACGAGCCTCGCCTACGCCGTGCTCGAGCTGGTCGAGGCGATCGGGCTGTGGCATGAGCGCCGGTGGGCCGAATACCTGACGGTGGTCGCGACGTCCGGCCTGCTCCCGTTCGAGATCCTAGAGCTCTCCCGGCGGGTGACGGTGTTCCGGGTGGGCGCGCTCATCGTCAACCTGCTGATCGTCGTCTGGCTCGTCTATCGCAAACGGCTGTTCGGGATCGGCGGCGGCCGGGCGGCTCTTGCGCGCGCGCGCCCCGATCCGGAGGTGGTCCTGGCCCCGCCCGCTGCATCGGCCGCCGCATCGGCAAGGGTAAGCTCCGGCGCGTGAAGCTGGTCACCGCCATCGTCAAGCCGCACCGGATCGACGACGTCAAGGACGCCCTCCGCGAGATCGGCGTGAGTGGGCTGACGACAACCGACGTCGAGGGGTTCGGCCGTCAGCGGGGACACACCGAGGTCTACCGCGGCGCCGAATACCAGGTGGACTTCGTCCCCAAGGTCAAGGTCGAGATCGTCGTCGACGACGGCGATGTGGAGGGCGTCGTCGACGCGATCGTGAAGGCGGCGAGGACGGGGAAGATCGGCGACGGGAAGCTCTGGGTGGGCGAGGTCGACCGCGTGATGCGGATCCGAACCGGCGAGATGGGCCCCGACGCGTTGTCGGGGTGAGCGTGAGCGATCCCGCCGTCAGCCTGCGCGAGGAGCTGCGCGCGCTCGAACGCGCGTACACGGTCGGTCACCACGGCCCGGGGGTGGCGCGACGGCGTGCGCGGCTCGTGGATGCGTGTCTCGTCGAGCTGTTCGAACGCGCGGGCACGCCCGCCGGCGTGTCGTTGGTCGCGATCGGCGGCTACGGGCGGATGGTCCAGCTCCCCGCGTCGGACATCGACCTGCTCGTCGTCCATGACGACGCCGGCTCGATCGGGGGGACCGTGGACGCGCTCCTGTACCCGTTGTGGGACGCGGGACTGGCCGTCGGGCACGCGGTGCGCACGGCAATGGAGTGCCTCGCGGCGACGGAACGGCTCGACGCATGGACGGCGATGCTGGACGGGCGTCTCATCGCCGGCGACGAGTCG
The DNA here is from genome assembly GCA_030774195.1 of Actinomycetota bacterium. Taxonomy (GTDB): domain Bacteria; phylum Actinomycetota; class UBA4738; order UBA4738; family HRBIN12; genus AC-51. The sequence continues at coordinate 6,733 of JALYLP010000344.1, forward strand.
CTCGCCGATCGCGCGCTCGCGCCCGTTCGGG
>JALYLP010000345.1 GCA_030774195.1 Actinomycetota bacterium
GCGATCCAGGACGGTTCGTTCGCGAAGCGGTGGATCGCCGAGGCCGATGCGGGCTTCCCGGAGTTCCTCCGACTTCGGCAGCAGGCGCAGACGTCCCAGCTGGAGCAGGTGGGACGGCAGCTGCGCCGGATGATGCCGTGGTTGGAGTCCGAGAAGAAGGTGCCGAGCTCATGAACGAGAACGCAGACCCCGACGTATCCGCGGGCTCAAGGAGCGAAGCGGTAGCGCGCCCAGACGTAGTACGGATCTTCGATACCACCCTGCGCGACGGCGAGCAGGCGCCGGGCATCGCGCTCACCCAACCCGAGAAGCTCGAGATCGCCGAGCAGCTCGCTCGGCTCAACGTCGACATCATCGAGGCCGGCTTCCCGATCTCGTCACCCGGCGAGTTCGAGGCGGTCCGCCAGATCGCCAGCTCCGTGCGGGGGCCGGTGATCGCGGCCCTTGCGAGGACGGCGACCGGTGACGTCGAACGCGCCGCCGAGGCGCTCAAAGGTGCGGAGCGGTGGCGGATCCACACGTTCATCTCGACCTCCGACGTCCAGCGCGAGTCGATGCTGCGGATGAGCCCGCAGCAGGTCGTGCAGGCGATCGAGGACAACGTCCGGCTGGCGAAGAGCTACACGGAGGACGTCGAGTTCTCCGCGCAGGATGCGACCCGGACCGAGCTCGACTTCCTTCTGGAGTGCTTCCGCGTCGCGGTCCGCTGCGGCGCCACGACCATCAACGTTCCGGACACGGTGGGGTACGCCACGCCCACCGAGTTCGGCGGATTGGTGCGGACCGTCCGCGAGGCCATTCCCGATCAGATCGTGATCTCGACGCACTGTCACAACGACCTCGGTCTGGCGGTCGCGAACGCGCTGGCGGGGATCGAGAACGGGGCTCGGCAGATCGAGGTCGCCGTGAACGGGATCGGCGAGCGCGCGGGGAACTGCTCGCTCGAGGAAGTCGCGATGATCGTCCGCACGCGCGGCGAGCACCTCGGCGTGCGACACGGGCTCAACCTGAAGGAGATCATGCGAACGTCGCGACTGGTCTCGATGACGACGGGCTACGGGGTCCAGCCGAACAAGGCGGTCGTGGGCTCGAGCGCCTTCGCGCACGAGAGCGGGATCCATCAGCACGGCGTGCTCGCGAACCGCGCGACCTACGAGATCATGGATCCGCAGGAGATCGGCCTGGAGGGTAACCGGCTCGTCCTCGGCAAGCACAGTGGCCGCCACGCGTTCGTCGATGCCCTGCAGAAGCTCGGGATCACGCTGGAGGATGCGCAGCTCAACCACGCCTTCGCCCGGTTCAAGGATCTGGCGGATCGGAAGATCACCCTGACGGATCACGACCTCGAAGCGATCGTGACGGAGGAGATCGGCAGCGGGAAGGAGGATCTTCTCGTCCTCGAGGCGGTTCAGGTCGGCGGAGGAACGCACCTGTCCCCGACGGCGACGGTCCGGCTCCGGCGTGGTGACGAGCTGATCGAGGAGTCTGCCATGGGAGACGGCATGATCGACGCCGTGATGGGCGCGATCGGTCGCGCGGCCGGGATCGAGCCTCGGCTCGTCGCGTTCAACGTCTCCGGCGTGACCGGGGGCTCCGATGCGTTAGGCGACGTCGTCGTCCAGCTGGACGTCGACGGGCGGCGGGTGACCGGCCGCGGTGTCGCGACCGACGTCGTGGAGGCCAGCGGTCGGGCGTACCTCGCGGCGATCAACCGTGCTCTTCAGATGCAGGCCGCCGACGACGGACGGCGCGACGAGGTCACGTCTTGATCTACCGGATCGGCGTGATCCGTGGCGACGGGACGGGTCCCGAGGTCGTCGCAGAAGCTCTCAAGGTCTTGGAGGCGGTCCGTGACGGCTTCGAGGTCGAACCGGTGGAGTTCGACCTGGGCGCCGACCGGTACCTCCGGACCGGCGAGGTCCTCCCCGATGACGAGGTTGAGGGACTCAAGGCGTGCGCCGCGATCTTGCTCGGCGCGGTGGGCGACCCGCGAGTGCGGCCGGGGATCCTGGAGCGCGATCTGCTCCTTCGGGTCCGCTTCGAGTTGGATCAATACGTCAACCTGCGACCCGTGATCCGCTACCCGGGCGTGCAGACGCTGGTGCCGTCTCACACGGAAGACGATGTGAACTTCGTCGTCGTGCGCGAGAACTCCGAGGGGCTGTACACCGGGGCGGGCGGCTTCCACCGGAAGGGCACGCCGCACGAGGTCGCGGTCCAGGAGTCGATCAACACCCGGCACGGGGTGGAGCGGATCGTGCGCTACGCGTTCGAAGTGGCGTCCGATCGCCGGAAGCACCTGACGCTCGTGCACAAGACGAACGTGCTGACCTTCGCCGGCGATCTGTACCAGCGCGTCGTCGATGAGGTGGCCGCGGAGTTCCCCGACGTGCAGACCGACTACGTCCACGTGGATGCCGCGTGCATCTACTTCCTGGACCAGCCGAGCCGGTTCGACGTGATCGTCACCGACAACATGTTCGGCGACATCATCACGGACCTCGGGGCCATGATCCAGGG
>JALYLP010000346.1 GCA_030774195.1 Actinomycetota bacterium
GGACGTCGCCGTCCGGGAGCCGCCGCGCGAGGACGTGACCGAGGAGCTCCGGTGCCACCTCGGTCGCGGGTCGCGCGAAGGATCGACGCGGCAGCCGCGGCATCACGCGCCTTTCCGGAGGAACCGGCGGAGCTTCGCGAGCGGCCATGTATCGATCACGTCGTCCTTCGTCAGCCACCCTCGTTGTGCGACGCCGATGCCGTAGCGCATCGCGTCCAGGTGGCCGACCGCGTGGGCGTCGGTGTCGATCGAGAACCGAACGCCGTAGCGACGCGCCCTTCGGACGTGCTCGTCGCGCAGGTCGAGCCGGTCCGGATAGGCGTCGATCTCGAGAGCTGTTCCGGTCCGGGCGGCCGCCTCGAAGACCGCGTCCAGGTCGAGATCCACCGGGTCGCGACGTCCGATCTTGCGCGTCGTGGGATGGCCGATCACGTTGACGTTGGGGTTCTCCATCGCTCGGATCATCCGGAGGGTCATCGCGTCGCGCGACTGGTTGAAATGGGAGTGGATCGAGGCCACCGTGATATCGAACCCTTCGAGGAAGGAAGCGGGCCAGTCGACCGCTCCGTCCGGATCGATGTTCAACTCCGTTCCGTGCAGCAGGGTCATGCGCGGGAATCGATCCTGCAGCGTCCGGAGCTTCGCTCGCTGCGCGAGCATCTTCTCGTCCGTCATCCGTTGCATCGCCAGGTTCGGCGCGTGGTCCGTCACCGCGTAGTACTCGTAGCGCTTGGCGGCCGCCGCCTCCAGCATCTGTTCGAGGGTCGCGACGCCGTCGGTGAGGTCGGTATGCGTGTGCAGGTCGCCGCGCATCTGCTTCAACGTCACGACCTGCGGTAGTTCGCCCGCAAGGGCCGCCTCGATCTCGCCACGATCCTCCCGGAGCGTCGGTTCGATGTACGGCAGCCCGAGTCGTTCGTAGACATCATGCTCGGTCTCCGCAGCGATCAGCGCATCGGTCTCCGCATCGAAGAGCCCGTACTCGTTCAGCTTGAGACCCATGCGGATGGCCATCTCCCGGATCCGCACGTTGTGCGGCTTCGAGCCGGTGAAGTAGATCATCGCCGCACCCCAGGCCTCCTTCCGGATCACCCGGAGATCCACCTGCAGGCCCGAACGCGTCACGACGGAAGACTTCGTATCACCGCGAGCGAGTATCTGGTCGACGTCCTGGTACGCCGTGAAGGCATCCATGATGGGCGCCGGCGTCTCGCTGGCGACCAGGAGGTCGACGTCGCCGATCGTTTCGGCCATCCGTCGCAGCGAGCCCGCATGATCGGCCCGTCGCACGCCAGGGATCGCGCGGAGCCGCTCGAGGAAGGATCCCGCCACCCCCATCGCCACGTCGATCGTGACCCTCCCCGTATCGCGCTGCGCCCGCTGAACGGCCTGGAGCACGTTCTCCTCGGTCTTCGCCGAGAACCCCTTGAGCCCCCGGAGCCGGCCGTCTCGAGCTGCCGCGACCAGCTCGTCGAGACCGTCGATCCCGAGCTCTCGGTAGACGACCATCGCCTTCTTAGGACCGAACCCGGGGATCGCGGTCATCGCGCGAACGCCTGACGGAACCTGCGCTCGCAGCTCCTCGAGCTCCGGGAACGTGCCCGTCTCCAGCACGCTTCGAACCTTCTCGGCGATCGACTTCCCCACGTTCGGGATCGCGCGGATCCCCGCGTCGTCGAGGTCCCGAAGCTCATCCGGGAACCCACCGATCGCTCGGGCGGCCTTCTCGTAGGCACGAGGTTTGAAGGGGTCGTCTGCGACGATCGCCAAGAGGTCCGCGAACTCGGTCAGTACGCGCGCCACGTCGTCGTTGGAGCGGGGCATACGGCCCTCAGCCTCAAGCGAGGTCGAACAGAAGCAGGAGAAGCGCCTTCTGTGTGTGCAGGCGATCCTCGGCCTGATCCCAGACCGCGGATCGCGGCCCGTCGATGACCTCGTCGGTGATCTCCTGCCCGCGATGCGCCGGCAAGCAGTGCATGACGATCGCCGATGGGTCCGCCAGCTCGAGCAACGCCTGATTCACCTGATAGGGACGAAGCACGAGCGCTCGTGCTTCTGTGTCTCCCTCCTGACCCATGCTCGCCCACACATCGGTGTAAAGCACGTGCGCCCCCTTCACCGCGGTTTGCGGGTCCGCCAGGGTTTCGATCGCGCCGCCGGTCTCCTCCGCGATCTCCGAAGCCCGTTGCACGACCTGTGGGATGGGTTCGAACCCGGTCGGAGCGGCGATCCGAACGGTCATCCCCGTTTTGGCGCCGGCAAGGAGCAAGGAGTGCGCGACGTTGTTGCCGTCCCCCACGTACGTGAGGATCTTCCCGGACAGGGTGCCCAGGCGCTCGCGGACCGTCATGAGATCCGCGAGCGCTTGACACGGATGCTCGAAATCGGACAGCGAGTTGATCACCGGCACCGTCGCGGCTTCGGCGAGGACCTCCAGACGCTCTTGCTCGAAGGTTCGAAGGACGATCGCGTCCACGAAGCGCGAGAGGACCCGGCCCGTGTCTTCGATCGTCTCTCCACGTCCAAGTTGCAGATCCGACCCCGACAGCGTCAGTGGGCGCCCGCCGAGCTGCCCGATCCCCACCTCGAATGAGACCCGGGTCCGGGTCGAAGCCTTCTCGAAGAGCAACGCAACGGACATGCCGGCGAGCGCGTGGCGATGGAGCGTGCGATCCGCCTTCAGCGCATCCGCGACGTCGAGGAGGTGCAGGAGCTCGGCCGAGCTCAGATCGTCGACGGAGAGGTAATCGCGGAGGTAGTCGCGCGGCATGGGCGCCGAAGTCTAGTCGCACGCCGGTGACGCCGGAGGCTACCCCGTCCGCAGCTTCGCGCCGAACGCGCGCTCGAGCTCCTCGACGATCTTATCGACGGCTTCCTGGGCCTCCTCGTCCCTGAGCGTCCTGTCCGGAGCCCGGAGATCGAGGGAGAACGCGAGGCTCTTCATGCCCGCGGGGAGCGGATCACCCGCGTAGACGTCGAAGAGGGTGCTCGAGGCGAGGAGCGCGCCGCCGGCCCGTCGCAGTGCCTCGTGCACGGCGCCGGCCGGTGTCGCATCCTCCACGATGAAGGCGAGATCCCGGTGGACCGGTGGGAACCGCGGAGGGACGTCGGTCGGGGCCGATCGGCTCCCGGCGCCGCTCTGGAGGGCACGAAGACCGACGACACCCACCGAGACGCGACCCGTGATGTCGAGCGCCTCGGCGACGCGTGGATGGATCTCCCCGAGCACTCCCGCGTGCGAACCGTCGATCACGATCCGCGCGGAGCGCCCCGGATGGAACGGGCCATCGGGAGCGTCGGCGAGGGACCAGTCGGCAACGCCGAGTTCGCCTAGCAGCGACTCTAAGACACCCTTCGCGTCGAGCACGTCCAGCGCGCGTCGCTCGCTCCACCAGCCTTCGCCGGGGCCGCCGCACAACGCGAAGCCCGCCTTGCGGATCTCGACGAACGGATCGGCGAGGCGGAACGTCGTGCCCACTTCGAAGATCCGCACGGTCTCCACCCCTCGGGACTGGTTCAACGCAACCGCGTGCAGGAGCCCCGGCGTCAACCTCGCCCGCAGGAACCCCTCCTCCGCGCGCAAGGGGTTCGTGACCGGGATCGCGTCCGTGTCGCCGAACAGAGCCAGATCGGAGGCGGCGTCGAACGGGACCGGCCGGATCTCCCTGAGGCCAGCGCGAGCGAGCGCGCCTTTGACCCTGCGGACGAAGGCATAGGTATCCGGAACGCCGCCCGGATGCGGGGCCCTCGGCATCGTCGACCCGACGTTGTCGTACCCCTGGATGCGAACGACCTCCTCGATCAGATCCACCTCTCGCTCGATGTCGGTGCGGAAGCCGGGGATCTCTACCTCGAGCCGATCGCCGTCGAGACGGGTCGTCATCCCGAGGGTGTCGAACACCGAGACCGCCGCCTCGGTCGGAACCGGATATCCGAGGAGCGCGGTGGCTCGCGCCGGACGGAGTGCGACCCACTTCCGCTCCGGCGCTCGTCCATCCTCGGCGACACCTCGCATCACCTCGCCGCCGGCCCAGCGCATCATCAGCGCTGCGCATCGCGCGGCCGCACCGGGACACGCTTCGGGGTCGCTCCCTCGTTCGAACCGGTGTGACGCCTCCGTATGGAGGTCGAGTCGGCGCGCGGTGAGCAGAACGCCGCTGCGGGTGAAGCAGGCGCTCTCGAGCAACACGTCCGTCGTCTCCTCGGACACCTCGGACGTCCGGCCACCCATGACCCCCGCCAAGGCCACGGGCTTCTCCACGTCGCAGATGAGCAGGTCGTCGCGCGTGAGGGTCCGCTCCACGTCGTCGAGCGTGAGCAGCCGCTCGTCGTCCGAAGCCTTCCGGACGACGATGCCGGGGCCCGCGAGTCGATGCATGTCGAAGGCATGCAGCGGCTGACCGATCTCCAACATCGTGTAGTTGGTCGCATCGACGACGGCGTCGATCGGACGGACGCCACACGCCGTCAACCGGGCCTGGACGCCGAGCGGGGAGGGCCGGTGAGTCACACCGCGGACCGCTCGGGCGATGTATCGCGGGCAACCCCCGAGGTCGTCGATCCGCACGGTGACTGCATCGGCGGTGGCGTCCGGCACCTCGTCCACCGACGTGTCCACGGGGACGAGCTTCACGCCGGTGGCGGCCGCCGCCTCGCGCGCGACGCCGAAGACACTGAGGAAGTCGGGGCGGTTGGGTTCGACCTCGATGTCCAACACAGCCTCGTCCAGGCCCAGGCCTCGCTTCAGATCGTCGCCGACACCGAGGCCCGACTCGGTGAGGATCAGGATGCCGCCGTGGTCCTGGCTGATCGCGAGCTCACGTGGCGAACACAGCATGCCGTTCGAGTCGACCCCTCGGATCCTACGCGTGGTCAGTGGCTCCGGGAGGACCGGCACGCGCGCGCCCGGCGGCGCCCACGGGACGAGATCGCTCGGCGCCATGTTGCGAACCCCAACCACCAGCTCGGCCTCGCCGGATCCGTGTTGGATCCTGGCCACGCAGAGCTTGTCCGAGTTGGGGTGGTCGCGGACCTCGAGGACCCGAACGACGACCACACCATCGAGTCCCTCCCAGGGATGCTCGATCGTCTCGATATTCACCCCCCGTGGGATGAGGATCTCCGCCAGCTGCTCGGCTCCCAGATCCGTCGGCGCGAACTCACGGAGCCAGGTGAACGGGACGCGCATCACGCGACCCCGAACCGCTCGAGGAACCGAACGTCGCCTTCGACCAGGAGCCGGATATCGGGGATCTCGTACTTGAGGATCGCGACACGCTCGATCCCGAGCCCGAACGCGAACCCCGTGTACCGCTCGCTGTCGTACCCGCAGTTCTCGAGCACCTTGGGATGAACCATGCCGGCTCCGAGCAACTCGATCCACCCATTCCCACAGGTCTGGCAGCCCGCCCCGTCACACCGGAAGCAGGTGACGCTGATCTGGGCGCCCGGCTCGACGAACGGGAAGTACGAGGGCGTGAACAGGATCCTCCGGTCCTCGCCGAACAGCCCTTTGGCCATCGCCTCGAGGGTTCCCTTGAGATCGGCGAACGTGATCCCTTCATCGACGGCGAGCGCCTCCACCTGGTGGAAGACGGGCAAGTGGGTCGGGTCCGGCGTCTCGCGCCGATACACGCGGCCGGGGGCGACGATGTACACGGGGGGAGGCTGCGACTGCATCGTGCGGATCTGCACCGCCGATGTCTCGGTGCGGAGCAAGAGCTCGGGATGTCCGGGGATCGACACGTAGAGGGAATCCCTCATCGTCCGCGCCGGATGGTCCTCGGGGATGTTCAGCGCCTGGAAGTTGTGCCAGTCGTCCTCGATCTCCGGGCCCTCGGCAACGCGGTAGCCGAGCCGGAGGAACAGCCCCACGATCTCGTCCTCGACGAGCGTCAAGGGGTGCAGCGACCCTTCAGGCCGGCGCCGTCCGGGAAGGCTCAGGTCGATGGCATCTGCAGCCAGCAGCGCGGACTCCGCATCCACGGCCAGCGCGTCCCGGCGGGCCTCCAGCACGTCCGTCAGCTCGGCGCGAACCTCGTTGACAGCCTTTCCCAACTCGCGCCGGCGTTCCTCCTCGAGCGCGCCCAGAGCGCGTTGCACCTCGCCGAGCGGCGACTTCCGTCCGAGCACCGCGATGTTCGCCGCGTCCAGCTCCTCGAGCGACGCGGCCGACGCGAACAGCTCGCGACCACGCGCACGTTCCGTCTCCAGGGTGCGGAGCATCTCGGACGGGTCCATCGGTCCGCCGAGTCTACCGGGAGGTTCGCTGCCGCTCGGACCGACCGAACTAGCGCGGGAGCGGGAGCTCGAGGTGGAACGACAACGTGTCCTCGGAGACCTCCGCCCACGCACGTCCGCCCTGCGACTCGGCGACCGCCCGAGCGACGTAGAGCCCGATCTTGCTGCCGGCGCCGGAGCCGGGCCTGCGTGGGATGAAGAGTCCCTCGGCGCCGGCAGCGTCGGTGGTGGCGCCCGCTCGCGAAGCCCATACGTGCAGGTTCCCCTCGTTCCGTTCGGCCCCGATCGTGGTCGCACCTTCCCCTGCCCACCACGCCAGCGCCTCCTCGAAGGACAGCAGCGTGGTCTTCAGACGCGCAGGATCCACGAAGTAGGGACCCGGATCGCCGGACCACACGACCGGAGGATGCTCCGGATCGCGACCGAGGAGCTCCTCGATCGCGATCGCGACGTCGGCCACGTCGGTCTGGTCGGGGAACACTTCCAACGACCCGGCGGCGACGCGCGCCGCATCGACGAGCAGCCGGACGATCTGGTCCATCCGATCGGCGTCGTGAACGATGCCGCGGAGCATCAGGTCGCGCTGGTCATCCTCGAGCTGCGCCCAGCGTTTCTCCAGGACGTACCCGAAGCCCTTCATCGCCGTCAGCGGGGAGCGGATGTCATGGGCGGCCGCGGCGATCAGCGCCTCGAGGGCGGCGCCCTTGCCCACCCGGCGACGGGCCCATTCGAACAGGCACACGGTCGCCGCCGCGGCCAGGTTCAGGGATTCGGCACGGCCGGCGTGCGGCACACGGGCGGTGGCGTCGGCGAGGCGCACGATCTCCTGCGGCAGCCCGTGCGCCTCGTTCCCGAACACGAAGGCGACCCGGCCGCCGAGATCCAAGCCGTACAGGTTCTCCGAACCGTCCGCGTCCATCGCGAAGATGCGGAAGCCTCTCCCCCGCAGGGACTCGATCGCCTCCGCCGTCGGGACCCCGCGGACGACGGGGAGATGGAAGAGGGAACCCGCCGAGGCCCGCACGGTCTTGGGGTTGTAGACGTCGACGGACGACGCGGTGAACACCACGGCCGAGGCCCCGGCGGCGTCGGCGGATCGCAGGACCGTTCCGGCGTTCCCTGGATCGCGAACCTCATGCAGGACGCTCACGCACGAGGGGTCGCCGTGCGGCACCGCCGACAGCTCGACGTCGAGGAACGGGGCGACACCCACGATCCCTTGAGGGGTGACGGTCGACGTCAGCTGCCGAAGGACGTCCGGGCTGATGTGGCTGACCTCGACTCCCCGCTGCGACGCCCGCACGGCCAGCGCATCGAGCGGGTCCGTAACGAGCAGGGCGACGATCCCCGGCGGTTCACGATCCAGCGCCTCGGAGATCCCCTGGGCCCCCTCGACGAGGAACGAGCGGTCCCGTTCCCGGGCTGCGTCCTTCCTCAGGCGAGCGACGGCGGCGACCTTCGGGTTCTTGAGACTGGTGAGCAAACGGCGATCCTCCGCGCGACGACGGCGCTCCCGGACGACCGGAGTCTACGTTCGGAGGGATGGGCGATGCGACGGAAGAGGGGGCGGATTCAGGCGGCCGGTGCTTCGGACGCTTCCTTGACCGTCTGCACGAGCGATGCGAACGCCGCGGGGTCGTTGACGGCGAGATCCGCGAGGATCTTGCGATCGACCTCGACGCCGGCCGTCTTCAGCCCGTTGATGAACCGGGAATACGACAGACCGTGCGGCCGGACGGCTGCGTTGATCCGGGCGATCCACAATCGGCGGAACTGACCCTTGCGGTCGCGGCGATCGCGGTACGCATAGACGCCGGAGTGCCGAACCTGCTCTTTGGCGATCCGATAACGGATCCGGCGGCTGCCCGTGTAGCCCTTGGCGGCCTTGAGCACCTCGCGGCGCTTCTTCTTCGCGTGGACCGAACGTTTGACCCGTGCCATGTCGTCACCTCACCAGCAAGCGCTTCAGCTTCTTCTGCTCTTTGGTCGCGGTGACCTCGGCCATGCCTTCGACGCGACGCCTTCGGCTGCCGCTCTTCTTCGTGAGCATGTGGTTGCCCGTGGCCTTCCGGTGGAGCACCTTGCCCTTCCGCGTGACGCGGAAGCGCTTGGCGGTCGCACGGTGGGTCTTCGTCTTCGGCATATCCGCTCTACCCTTCGTCTGATGCGGCGGCCGGTTCCGCGTGCAGCTCGACGTCCAGCTGGGGCTCCGATCCGATAGCCGGATCCGGTGCGGGGGCGACGGCTGAAACCACCTGCTCCCTCGCCTCGCGAGCCCGTTCCTTCGCTCGTGCCTCGAGATGCCGCTTGTTGGGGCTGATCACCATGATCATGTTGCGCCCCTCCTGCTTCGGCATCGCTTCAACGACGACCAGCTCGCCGAGATCCGAGACGAGACGATCGAGGATCTTGCGGCCCAGATCCGTGTGGGCCATCTCGCGCCCACGGAACATGATCGTGATCTTGACCTTGTTCCCCGCCTCGAGGAACCGCGTGACATGCCCCTTCTTCGTGGCGTAGTCGTGCGGGTCGATCTTCGGGCGGAATTTGATCTCTTTCAGCCCGGTGCGCGATTGCTTCTTGCGCGCTTCCTTCTGGCGGACATCTCGCTCGTACTTGAACTTGCCGTAGTCCATGATCCGACACACGGGTGGATCGGCCTGCGGCGCTACCTCAACGAGATCCAGATCGAGCTCACGCGCCTGACGGAGCGCTTCGCGCGTCTCCACTACACCGATCTGCGAACCGTCGGCCCCGACGAGTCGAACCCGGGGGGACCTGATCCTGTCGTTGATACGCGGATCTGTTGAGACCCCGCATCACCTCCTATGACGAACGAGCACCGGCTGAAGCCGGTGCATGAGGAACGTGGCAACGCTCTTCGCGCCCGTGAAGTATAGGGGCCGATGCCGACGGCCGTCGACCGGGAGCATGGAGCGTCGGATCTACCATTCGTCGTCGCCGCCGGCATCCTCCACCAGGAGCCGATCGTCCTCGCTCGAATAGCCAAACGCGACCTGGAGGATCCGGCCCGGCTCAGGTCCGCTGCAGCGCACTCGGTGCGCCTCCTCGGCTGGAACCGTGAACTCCTCTCCTGCGGCCGCCTGGACGACCCGATTCCCGATCTCGACGGTGAGGCCGGGATCCAAAACGATCCACATCTCCTCACGCAGGCGGTGGTAATGGGCTCCCGTGCTCGCCCCCGGATTGACGGTCACGATCCGGACCGTCGCAGGCTGATTGAGCGCGTACGTCGACAGGCGGCCCCACGGCCGATCGACGATCATCCGCCGGCCTTTCCCGACGGGAGCGCCCGCATCAGTGAGGCCATCTCGAGCGCCGACCCGGCCGCCTCCCATCCCTTGTTGCCGTGCTCCCCCCCGGCGCGAGCCAGTGCCTGCGTGAGATCGTCCGTGGCGAGGACCTCGAAGATGCACGGAACACCGGTCGTTCGACCGACCTCCGAGATGCCACGTGCGGCCTCTGCCGCGATCAGATCGAAGTGGGCGGTCTCTCCTCGGATAACTGCCCCGAGGCAGATCAGGGCGTCGAAGCGCCCCGACTCCGCCAGACGGCGCGCGACGAGCGGTATCTCGAAGGCGCCGGGCACCCACGCGACCGTCACGTCTTCCGGGACCACTCCGTGATGCGACAGGCCACCGCACGCGCCCTCCACGAGCTTCGAGGTCACGAGCTCGTTGAATCGTGAGGCGACGATCGCGACCCGGCGCCCCGCCCCGAGCGTCTCGCCGCGGAGCACGTTCATCCGAGATCTCCCGGCACGTCCAGCAGGTGCCCCAGCTTCTGAGCCTTCGTCCGCAGGTACCCGATGTTGTGGGACGTCGGCTCGATCTCGAGGGGGATGCGCTCGGCGATCGAGAGGCCGTATCCCTCGAGCCCCGCACGCTTGTCAGGGTTGTTCGTCAGGAGCCGCATCGTCCGCACGCCGAGATCGGCGAGGATCTGTGCGCCGATCCCGTACTCCCGTTGATCCGCCGCGAACCCGAGCTCGATGTTCGCCTCCACCGTGTCTCGTCCCTGGTCCTGCAGCTCGTACGCGCGCAATTTGTGCGTCAGCCCGATCGCTCGGCCCTCGTGTCCGCGGATGTACAGGACGACGCCTCGTCCCTCCGCGCCGATCAGCTCGAAGGCCCGCTCGAGCTGGCTCCCACAGTCGCAGCGGAGCGAGCCGAACACGTCGCCGGTCAGGCATTCCGAGTGGACCCGGGTCATGATGTCCGCGCCGTCCCCGATCTCACCGCGCACGAGCGCGACGTGGGTCCTGCCGTCGACCAGGCTCTCGTAGGCATGGGCGCGGAACTCGCCCCAGGCGGTGGGGATCGTGGCCTCGGCCACCCGCTCCACAAGCACCTCGCGCTTGCGTCGGTACTCGATCAGATCCGCGATGGAGATGAGCTTGAGCCCGTGGTCGCGCGCGACCTGGATCAGCTCGGGCAGCCTCGCCATGGAGCCGTCCGGGTTCATCACCTCGCAGATCACACCGGCCGGGAACATGCCAGCCAGGGTCGTCAGATCGACCGCAGCCTCTGTATGCCCCGCCCGCCGGAGCACACCGCCCTCCTTCGCGCGGAGCGGGAAGACATGGCCGGGCTTCAGGAACTCCTGGGGCTTGGTGCCGAGGTCGGCGATCGCGCGGGCGGTGGCGGACCGGTCGTAGGCGCTGGTCCCGGTCGTGGTGGAGGGTGCGAAGTCGATCGAGACCGTGAACGCGGTCTCGTCACCACCGTTCGAGCTCACCATCTGCGGGATCTGGAGCTCGTCCAGCCGCCATCCCGCGACGGGCAGGCAGACGATCCCACGGCCGTGGGTCACCATGAAGTTCACGGCCTCCGGCGTGCATCGTTCGGCCGCGATGATGAAGTCTCCCTCGTTCTCGCGGTCAGCGTCGTCGACCACCAAGAGGATCTTGCCCCCGCGAAGGTCTTCGATCGCACCTTCGATCGTGTCGAAGATCGCCGGCGTCGCGCCTGCCTCCTCAAGCTGTTCGCTCATCGTCCGGACCTTTCCATCGATCGTTCCACGTACCGCGCGATCACATCCGCCTCCACGTTCAGTCGCCGACCGGGGGCCGCCAGGCCGAGCGTCGTCACGGCCAGCGTATGCGGGATGAGCGCGACCGTGATCTCGTCGTCGTCGACGGCCGCGATCGTCAGGCTCACCCCATCGATCGCGATCGAGCCCCGCTCGACGACGTACCGCGAGAGCTCGGCCGGCAGCCGGAGCGACACGCGCGCACCACCGGTGCCATCGGCGTCCACGTGCGTCACCTCGCCCACCCCATCCACGTGCCCTTGCACCAGATGACCTCCGAGCCGGGAGACCAGCGTGACGGGACGCTCCAGGTTCACCGGATCGCCGGGTCGGAGGTCTCGGAGGCATGTCCGCTCGAGCGTCTGCTCCGATAGATCGAAGCGCAGCGACATGTCCGTGCGCTCCACCACCGTGAGGCAGACACCGTTGACCGACACGGATGCGCCGACGTCGCTGTCGCGGACGACGGTGCGGGCCTCGACCACCAGGCCGCCGTCCCCCGTCGCCGCGACGTGGCCCCGTTCCTCAACGATGCCGGTGAACACGCGCCACCACCTTCAGATCGGGGCCGACCCGCTCGACCCGTTCGAACGCCAACCCGAGCGCCGCGTCCACCGGCACGAACCCCGCACCGGCGACCACCCCGGGGGCGTGCTCGCCGCCGATCACCTTCGGCGCGAGATAGAACACGAACCGATCCACGAGACCGGCATCGACGAACCCCCACGCCAGCCGCGCGCCGCCCTCGACGAGCATGCCTTGCACGTCGCGCTTGCCGAGCGCGTCAAGCAGGCCGGGGATCGCCACCCGTCCGGCCTCGTCCCGGTCTACGATGACGACCTCCGCGCCCGCCACCTCCCATGCGGACACCCGACCGTGAGGGGCCCGATCGGTGGTGGCGACCAGCGTGGGCGCCGAGGCATCGAACACGCGAGCCTCGGCGGAGGTCCGCCCGGTGGAGTCCACGATGACCCTTCGCGGAGGACGCGCGTCCGCGTATCGCTCGTCGCGCACGGTGAGGGAAGGGTCGTCGGCGATCACGGTTCCGGAACCGACGACGATCGCATCCGACCATGCGCGGAGGCGCTGCGCATCGGCACGCGCTTCGTCGGAGGTGATCCACCTCGAGGTGCCATCAGCGGCGGCGGTCTTCCCATCGAGCGACGACGCCGACTTGAGGACGACGAACGGTCTCCCCGTCAGGACATGCTGTTCGAACGCTTCGTTGAGCTCCCGGCACTCCGGCCCGAGGACATCGGTCACGACCTCGATGCCGGCTCGGCCGAGCTCGGCGATCCCCGGGGTTCCGTCACCGAGGTCGGGGTCCGTCGCTCCGACGACCACGCGGGCGACACCCGCGTCGATCAGGGACGCGGTGCAGGGAGGTGTGCGGCCGAACCGGTTGCACGGCTCGAGGGTGCTGATGACGGTGGCCCCCCGAGCGTCGTCCCCGGCGAGGGCGAGCGCCATGGCTTCTGCGTGCGGGGTCCCCGGTCCCTCGTGCCAGCCCTCCCCGATCACGTCGCCATTTGCCGAGCGCACGACGGCGCCGACCAACGGGTTCGGAGAGACGCGGCCCCATCCTCGCTCCGCGAGCTCGAGCGCCCGTCGCATATCCGCTTCGTGTCGTTCCATCCGTCCCCCCACCGGGGCGAGAACGACACGACGGGCGCCGCCGCGGATGCGGCAACGCAACGATCGCGCCCGTTCCTCCCATCCCGACTCTCACGGTCGGTCCCGGTATCGCACCGGGTCCACCCACGGCTGGCTGCGGTGGGGTCGCGGACTGTCACCGCCGGTGGGGAGTTCCACCCCGCCCCGGAAACAGGCTTTCCCCGAGTATAGGAGTCCCCCGAACGAAGGCCAAGACGCGCCGGCGTGGCTTACTCGGCGCGGCGATCGACGGCGTAGCTCGAACCGGGCTCGCGCTTCGCGAAGGACTTCATCTCCGTCGCGACGGCTACGGCCTCGCCGTAGTGAGCGAACTGCCTCCGATCGGTGCTCGCGATCCCGACCGAGATCGCGACGAGCGGGATGTCCTGGAGGACGCCCTTGCGATCCTCGACCCGGACGAATCCTCGTTCCAGATCCTCCGGCTCGTAGAACTCCGAACGCGCCTCATCGAAGTGCTCGCAGATCCGCTTGGCGACGTCCTCCGAGGGATCGGGAGCGAGGACCGCCACGAAGTCATCGCCGCCCACGTGACCGACGAACCCGTCGGTGCCGACGTGTTCGACGACGGCATCCTGGATGATCCTGGCGACGGCCTGGATCAACCGGTCGCCGCGGACGAACCCCTTCTGGTCGTTGTATGCCTTGAAGTTGTCCAGGTCGCAGTACAAGACGGCGAAGGGACGCCCTTCCCGGACCTGTCGTTCGATCTCTTCCTGGATCCGGATGTTCCCCGGCAGACCGGTGAGCGGCGACAGGTTGCGCATCTCCTTCGCGCGACGGAGCGTGCCCTTCACACGGGCCAGCAGCTCGATCGGATCGAAGGGTTTGATGATGTAGTCGTCCGCCCCTGATTGCAGACCCGTCACCTTGTCGGCGGAGAGGGCTTTCGCGGTGAGCATGATGATGCTGGTGTTCGCCGTCTGCGGGCTCCGTCGGAGGCGCTGCGCGACCTCGAAGCCATCGATCCTGGGCATCATCACGTCGAGGAGCACGAGGTCCGGTCGCAGCTCGGCCGCCTTGTCCAGCGCCTCCTCGCCGTCGCCCGCCACCGCGACCTCGTATCCGGCGGATCGAAGGTTCACCTCGACGAACCGCGCGATGTCCGGATCGTCGTCCACCACCAGGATCGTCTCCGGCACCTCAGTGAACCTTTCCGGTCGGTCTGGCCGGTTCGTTCGCTGCGATCTCGGCGAGGGCGCGTGCGGCCGTCGCCGGGTCCGGCTGTGCGAACACACCCGATGCGGCGACCAGGACGGTCGCGCCCGCGTCGATGGCGCGGGCAGCGTTCTCGACCTTCACCCCGCCGTCGATCTCCAGATCGACGGCGGGGTTCCGCCGGTCGACCTGGCCGCGCGCTGCTTCCAGGCGCGCATACACCTCGGGGTTGAGCTGCTGGAAGGACCACCCCGGACGGATGCTCATCAGCATCAGGTCGTCGATCTCCTCGAGGTGCGGCGCAGCGGCTTCGAGCGGCGTCTCGAGGTTCAGGGCCAGACCGACACCAAGCCCGGCCTCACGCGCCTTCCGGATCGCCGGGCCCGGATCCGGCACCGCCTCGAGATGGAAGCTCACCATGTCGAGGCCGGCTTCGCGGAGTTCGTCGAAGTACGCCTCGGGCGCATCGACCATCAGGTGGCCGTGGAGGAGACGCTCCGTGACGGGGCGGAGGCTCCGGACCACGACCGCACCCAGCGCGATCGGGGGTACGAAGTGCCCGTCCATGATGTCCACATGGATGACCTCGGCATACGGTTCGACCAGCTTCACTTCTTCGCCGAGGCGCGCCAGATCGGCCGCAAGGATCGACGCTGAGAGTTTCCCCATGACGCGCGTATCGTACCCGTCGCATCAGGGCCCTCAACCAGCCGCGACGAGGGCGGACGATCGGGAGAACGCCGCCACGAACATGCCGTCCGAGCCGTGCCGGTGCGGCCACAGGCGATGCCGCTCCGAGGTTCCGTCCGGACCCGAGGTCGCGAGTGGCCGCAGATCACCGCGCAGGCGGAGGAGCGCATCGCAGACCGCATCGGTCTCGGCCCTCGGGAAGGTGCAGACCGAGTAGACCAGTCTTCCGCCGGGCCGAACCAGATCGGCCGACGACTCTAAGAGCCGGAGTTGCCGGCCGGCGAAGGTCGTGAGCCGTTCCGCCTGGACCCTCCAGAGGAGCTCCGGCCGGCGACGCGCCGATCCGATCCCGCTGCACGGGGCATCGACGAGCACTCGATCGAACCCGCTGGCGAGGGCCGGCTGGGTCGCGTCGTGTACCACGAGCCACGGCGAGAGGCCCAGACGTCGGGCCTCGCGCCGGATCAGCCCGATACGCCGCTCGCTGCGGTCGGCCGCGACCACGCCGCCCGAGGAACCCGCGAGCCCGGCCGCGTGGAGCGCCTTGCCGCCCGGGGCTGCGCAGACGTCCGCGACGCGCTCACCGGGACCAGGGTCGAGGACGCGCACCACGAACGCGGAGGCATGATCCTGGATGGCGAACCACCCTTCCCGGAACCCGGGAAGGGTGGTGGGATCCCCGCCGTCGAGCAAGAAGCAGT
>JALYLP010000347.1 GCA_030774195.1 Actinomycetota bacterium
CCTTCGAGCGGCTCGGGGCTCGCCCGGAGGCGGAGCGGGCCACCGCGTTGATCGACGAACCGGGCGGCCTGCCTGCCGGCCTTACCGGGCGGGAGATCGAGGTCCTCCGTCTCATCGGTACCGGGATGACGAACCGCGACATCGCCGCGACCCTCGTGATCAGCCAGCACACCGTGGCACGGCACCTCCAGAACATCTACGCCAAGCTCGGCGTCCCGACGAGAGCCGCCGCGACCGCCTTCGCGTTCGAACACGGCCTCGCCTGAGCTTCGACAGCCGTGGTTCGTTCGGACCACACGCGCCGTGATCCGGTTTGGCTCGTTCGGTCGATGCTCGGGCGCACTCCGTCGCCTAGCTTTCCTCCCGACGAGCGATGGCCCGACGAGCGATTGCCCGACGAGCGATGGATGGAGGCACCATGGACGGCAACACCGAACGGATCGAGACCGTCATCATCGGTGGCGGGCAGGCTGGGCTGGCGGCCGGATACCACCTTGCGGAGCGTGGTCGTCCCTTCGTGATCCTCGATGCCAACACACGGATCGGGGGCAGCTGGAGGGACCGATGGGACTCGCTCGTCCTGTTCACGCCCGCCCGCTACTGCGGCTTGCCGGGCTGGCGGTTCCCCCTGCCCGGAGCTTCGTTCCCGACGAAGGACGACGTCGGCGAGTATCTGGAGGGGTACGTCGCGCGGTTCCGGCTGCCGGTTCGCAACGATGTCCGGGTCGATCGGGTGTCGGGCGACGGCAGCGGCTTCGTCGTTCGCGCCGGCGACCTCCGGATCGAAGCCGAGAACGTGATCGTGGCGACGGGAGCCAACCGCGAGCCTCGCGTGCCCGTGCTCACGGATCAGATCGACTCGGCGGTCGTCCAGCTCCACTCCAGCGAGTACCGACGGCCCTCACAACTCCGGGATGGCGGCGTGCTGATCGTCGGGGCGGGTAACTCCGGGGCCGACATCGCGATGGAGGTCGTGCGCGAGCACCCAACCTGGCTTTCCGGCCCGAACACCGGACACGTGCCCGTTCGGATCGAGACGGCCTTCGCCCGACACGTGGTCTTCCGGATCGTCCGGTTCGTGGGGCTCCACGTTCTGACGATCCGAACCCCGATAGGACGGAAGGCTCGACAGAAGTTCCTGATGCGTGGAGGACCGCTCGTGCGCGTCAAGCCGAAGGACCTGTCCGCCGCCGGCGTCACCCGCGTCCCACGAACGGTCGGCGTCCGAGGAGGCGCTCCGGTGGCCGAAGATGGCAGCGTCATCAACGTGACGAACGTTATCTGGTGCACCGGCTTCCGGCAGGGCCTGTCGTGGATCGACCTTCCGATCTTCGGGGAGGATGGGGAACCGGTCCACGAGCGCGGTGTGGCTCCGGGCGCTCCGGGGCTGTACTTCGTTGGCCTCCCGTTCCAGTACGCGGCTGCGTCAGACGTGCTGCCGGGAGTCGGGAGGGACGCGGCCTACATCGTGAAACGTCTGGTCGATCGTCGCTCGCATCCGGAGCCGGCCTTGGCGGCGCGTCCGGCGTAGGACCGATCGTCCGTCATGAGGTGCCCTCGCGCCACTCGCGATCGAGCATGGCGTAGACAGCCTCGCTCTGCCACTCCCCCTTGAGGTACTCGTTCTCGACGAAGTGCGCTTCCCGGCGCATCCCCAGCTTCTCTAGGACGCGGGCCGACGCCGCGTTCCGGGGTTCGAGCCGGCCGATCACGCGGTGCAGACCGAGCTCCGCGAACGCGATCGAAAGGACCGCGCGGCCACCCTCGGTCGCGTATCCGCGTCCGTGGTGGTCCGGATGGATGATGTAGCCGAGCTCGCCGCATGCGTGTTCCGCGCTGAACAGCTCCAGGGTGAAGTCACCGACCACGGCTCCGGTCTCCTTCAGCTCGGCCGCTAGCGCAAGGAAATCGCCCTCCGAGGCGATGGCCGTCGCTCTGATCTTCGTATCGAGCGCTTGGCGAATCTGGTCTTCGGTTCGCGCATCCCACAGCAGGTAGCGCGTCACGTCGGTCCGCGATTGGTACGCGTACAGCGCTGAGAAGTCGGCCGGAGTGAACGGCCGCAGGAGGAGCCGTTCCGTCTCCACGACGGATACGGGCTTGCCCAGGTTCACACGTGGAAGGCTACTTGCGGATCTGCACGACGACGTCGAGGGCACCACCTGCCGGGCCCAAAGGCTCGACGCGGATCGTGACCTCGTCACCCTTGACGAGGTCGTGGGAGCCCACCGAGCTTGGGATGCGGAGGTTGTAGAGGTACATCCCGTCCAGTTCCCGCATCACGCCCGGCTGGTCAACCGCCGCCACGGAAGCTGCGGGGTAGGTCTCATCCCCGTGGACCAAGGTGATAGCCGGGGCCAAGCCGCCCCAGAAGGCACCGCCGCAGCCGATCCGGACCTTCACCGGGACCACCTGGCCGGTCTGCACGAGATCCTTCCCTGACCCGAGCGGCGGGAGGACCACGCCCTCACCCACCGAGACCGTGGCGTGCGAGGTTGCGGAATCCGAGCCGCCGTCGTCGTCGGCCACCCTCGCGTCGAGCGCGTAGGTTCCGCAGGACGCGTAGCTCCGCGTGTACGTGGTCGTCAGTCCGCCGGCGCTCCCGGCGCCACCGTCGAACGACCAGATGAAGGTGTCCGCGGTGCCCGGATCGGTCGCCGTGGCGGTCCACGTCACGTCGCTTCCGGCGAGCGCGGTCGTCGTGCTCGGCGTGAGCGACACGATCGTGGGCGGGACGTTGTCCGCCCGCCACGAGAAGACGTCCGTGGCCGTGCCGCCGTTCCCGTCCGAGGCCGTGACCGTCACCGTCCCGTTCCCGTCGTCCGGCGGCACGTGGCGCCACGACCACCGGCCATCACCGTGGTCGGTAACCGAACCGGTCCCCGCTCCCGAGATGGTCAGGGCGTCGCCGCCATCGGGATCGGTGAACGACCCGTCGGTCGCCAGCGTGTCACCTTCGAGGCCCGTGACATCGGGAGCATGGTCCTGAACGACCGGTGCTCGGTTCAAAGGCGGGACGTGGCCGAACTTGATCTCGAGGGCACACGTGTCTTCGCATGTGGCGAAGGAACCCCCGAGGTCGAGCGAACCCGAGACGTTGAAGCCGTTCGGTGCGTCGAAGTCGTATCCCGACCCGAGCCAGTCCTGGCGGGAGCCCGAACCCGGGTTGAAGGGTCCGAGCGGAACGGTGCCATCGACCGTCACGCCGCGCAACACGATCCCCGAGCCCGTCTGGCGACCGTCGATCATCACGCGCAGCGCGTTGATATCCCCGACCGCCGACTGCGCCCGTGCAAGCGTCCACCCTTCGGCGTTCGCGAGCTCCTGAGCGAAGTTCCTGAATACAAGCGTGCAGTCCAGCGACTGGTTGACCAACCGTGACGTGAGGATCCCGGCGGTTTGGTCCCACGCGAGCGTGATCTGGTTGGCGGCCGGCGTCGCCAGCGTACCGACCTCGTAGTTCCCGATGCAGTCGCCACTCGCGGAACCAGAGTTCATGTTCGTCACGAACCGCGGAACCGTGAAGTTGGACTCGATGCGGTTCGCCGCGGGAGCGAGGTCCGCGACTCCCAGATACTCGTCTGCGGTGTTGGCGAGGGAACCGATCGCTCGGAGTCGGATCCCGCCGTAGCTGGTGAATGCCGCTGGGCTCGGTGTGCTCACCTGGATGCCGGGTGCTCCCACGTCGGTTCCGGCGTTCGCGACACCTGCTACGACCGTAGTGAGGGCAATCACCGTCGTCGCGGCGACCAGCGCTCTCCCCTTCAACCGCCCCGACCTCCTCAAGCCCCTGACGCTCCGCGATCCGCGGGCGTCCCTATTACCTATCGGCAAAGCGACCCCTGTTCCTACAGCTCGAGTTGTAGGTCATCCGGGCCACCGGTCGACCCCGCGTCTAACAAGTGGGGGGCGCAACGCATACGGCGCCGGCGGTCAGACGGCCCGCAGAGGGGCGGGTCGGGTCACGTGCTGAACCTCCCCCGGCAGCGTCACCACGAAGCGAGCACCGCCGCCCGGCCGGTCTTCCACCCGCGCGGTCCCGCCATGTAGCTCGGCGAACCGTTGGACGAGTGAAAGACCGATGCCCACGCCCCCACGCGCACCCGCACCTTGACGGAAGGGCTCGAAGATCTCGTCTTTGACGTCGTCGGGCACCCCGGGGCCTTCGTCCTCGACGACAACGACGACCCCGTGGTCCCGTTCGGTGACGAGCACCTGTACGGCGGTACCCGCGGGCGTGTGCCGGGCCGCGTTGTTGAGCAGGTTCTCCACGATCCGCTCGACCTTGGCTCTATCGAGGTCGACGAGCATGGGCTCGCTCTCGATCCGTATCGGGTGCCCCGAGAGCGAGGGAAGCTCCAGAGCGAGGCGGTCCGCGAGCTCGCCGACGTCCGTCGGCTCGCGTTCCGGCTGGAGCTGACCTCGGCGGAGCCGGTCGAGGTCCAGAAGATCGTCGACCAGTCGGGATGCCTTCTTGCCCGCCTGTTCGATCACGCCGTAGAGATCGTTGAGCTCCACACCCGTCAGCTTGAGCTGGTCGGCGCGGCGGATGGTCTGCATCGCGCCGAGTATGCCCGCGAGTGGTCCTTTGAGGTCGTGGGAGACCGCGTGGAGGAGGGTGTTCTTCATGTCGTTCTGCGCGCGCAGGTCGTCCGAGACCTCCTCCTGAGACTCGAGCTGCGAGCGCTGGCGTTTCGCATGGTCCCGGATGATCGCGAGGAGCCAGACGACGAACAGGAACACCGTGTACCACACGAGCGCGTTCCACGACGGCACCAGGACGTTCGTCTCGACCGAGCGGACGTGGGCGAGTTGCATCGCGACGGCGGCCAGGCCGGCCACCAGGAATCCCCACGCGCGGCCGAGGTTCCAGGTCGCGATCAAGATCGGAAGCACATAGAAGGGCGCGATCGAGACGTCGGGGCCGATCAGGGAGTCGGCCACGCCGACACCGACGACGAACAGGACGGCGACGGCGAGCACGTATGCGGGCGGCCGCCCCGAAAGGAACGCTTCGAGCGGAAGCGCCCGCCTGTCGCGGTCATCGAGGTCCACGGTTGAGTCCTCGGCGGACCACCCATCTACCTTGAGTTCGGTAGGCGCCACGACCCATGAACGGAAGGTCAACCGTCGATCAGAAGGGCGCGGAGTGCTCGGAAGGCCCGCCCGCGATGGCTGATCCGATCCTTTTCCTCCGGCTCGAGCTCCGCCATCGTCCGGTCCCAGCCGACGGGCAGGAAGATCGGGTCGTAGCCGAAGCCTCCGCTCCCGCGGGGTTTGGTGGTAAGGGTTCCCTCGCAAAGGCCCTCGGCGGAGATGAGCTCCTCGCCCGGTGCCGCGGACGCGGCCACGCACCGGTAGCGAGCCGTCAGACCGGCGGCCGGGATCCCCCGCACGGAGCGGATCAGCTCGGAGAGGTTGCGCTCGTCCGTGGCGTCCGCACCCGCGAACCTGGCGCTTCGGGGCCCTGGCCGGCCTCCGAGCGCGTCGACCTCGATGCCGGAATCATCCGCGAGAGCCGGGATCCCCAAGGCATCTGCTACGGCTCGAGCCTTGAGCGCGGCGTTGTCCAGGTACGTCTCTCCCGTCTCGTCGACGTCCGGAAAGGTACCTGCGTCGCGGTCGTGGACCGTGACCCAATCCACCGGCCAGTCCGAGCAGATCCGCGTGATCTCGACGAGCTTGTGCTCGTTCTTCGTCGCGAGCGCGATCCGTCGCGGCAGCGCCATCCGGCTTCAGATACCGAGTGCCTCGGCCTGGATCTTCGTGAGCTCGGCGATCCCGGCCGCAGCCAGATCGAGCAGCTCGTCGAGCTGCGGCCGAGAGAACGGTGAACCTTCCGCCGTTCCCTGGACCTCGACGAGCGTACCGCCGCCGGTCATCACGACATTGCAATCGACCTCCGCTCCGGCGTCCTCCTCGTAGCTGAGGTCGAGACGGGGCTCTCCGTCCACGATACCGACCGAGACCGCTGCCACCGAATCCTTCAACACGTCGGCGGGGGCCGGACCATCGGTCAAGCTGCGCAGTGCCAGAGCAAGGGCGATGTAGCCGCCCGTGATCGACGCCGTCCGTGTGCCCGCGTCGGCCACCAGGACGTCACAGTCGATCGTCACGGTGCGCTCGCCGAGCCGCTCCAGATCCGTCACGCTCCTGAGCGCTCGGCCGATCAGGCGCTGGATCTCCTGCGTGCGACCGCCCGGCCGCCCTCGGTTCACCTCGCGACCGGACCGTTCCAGCGTCGATGCCGGGAGCATCGAGTATTCGCCCGTCACCCAACCACGACCCGTCCCGCGGAGCCAGCGAGGCGTGTCCTCCGACACGGTCGCCGCACAGAGCACGCGTGTCTTGCCCATCGAGAACAGGACGGAGCCGTTCGCCCATCCCTGGTAGCCCAGCTCGTAGGTCACGGGCCGGAGCTGGCCGTTCGCCCGGTCATCGGGGCGGGTCAACGGCCGATCTCCCACACCGCGTCGCGCGTCGCGACGTCGATCGGACCGTCGAACACCCCGGCCGCTTGTTCGAGCGAGACGCCGGGATCGAGCGCCGGCGTGAGATGCGTGAGCACCAATCGGCGAACCTCGGCCCGAGAGGCGACCTCGGCCGCCTGCTCGGCACTCAGATGGAAGAAGGTGTGATCCATCGGGTCTTGATAGGTCGCCTCGCACAGGAACAGGTCGGCACCGCGGGCGAGCTCGATCACCTCGTCGCAGGGGCCGGTGTCGCCGGTGTATGCGAGCGTATGGCCGTTCACTTCGATCCGGTACCCGAGCGAGTACACACCGATGTGCGTCATCTCGAACGCCGTCACGCGGAACGGGCCCACCTCCACCACCCGCCCGGCATCCAGATGATCGAACGCGTACGCCTCAGCCATGACGTTCCGCCCGTTCTCCGAAACGAGCAACGCCGCCAGATCCATGAACCCCGCCGGCGAGTAGAACGGAAGGCCGGGCTGTCCGAGGTCGCCGTAATGTCGTGCGTAGAACGCGGGGATCACATCGAGGAAGTGGTCCGCGTGGCCGTGTGTGATCAACACCGCGTCGATGTCGCCGGGCGCGACGTGCTCCTGCAACCGAGCGAACGTGCCGGTTCCAGCATCGAGCCAGAGATGGAAGGACCCACTGGTAACGAGGTAACCGCTGCACTCCCCTGCTGTGCCCGGCCACGTTCCATGGGAACCCAAGACCGAGAGCCTCACGAGCGACCGCCGGCTTCGACGTGGACTGCCTTCACCTGAGCGAGCTCGCGGCCCAGGAACAGCTCGGCGAGATCCCGGAACGGCTCGGCCTCTCCGGTCGTCAGGAACTCGTGATGAGGGGGTTCGGGTTCATCACGCGGACTCCCGGCCCTCAGGAGCTCGGCGTAGACATCTTTCGCGGTTTCCTCCGCGGACGACACGAGTACGACGTCGGGGCCGAGCTCCATCTGGAGCAGCCCCGAGAGCAGTGGGTAGTGCGTGCAGCCCAAGATCAACGTGTCGATCCCCTTCTCCTTCAGCGGTGCAAGATACCTGCGAGCGGCCCTCCGCAACTCCTCCGACGTCGTATCCCCCCGTTCCACGTGCTCGACGAACACCGGGCAAGCGGCCGCGTGGAGCTCGACGACCGACCCGACCGCGCGCCGATAGGCACCGGTGTCGATCGTGGCGGACGTCCCGATCACCCCCACCACGCCGTTCCTCGTCGCACGGATCGCGGCCCGGGCTCCCGGGTTGATCACGCCGACGACCGGGACCCCGTGGGCCGTCGCGATGTCGCCGATCGCGGAGACCTCGATCGAGTTGCACGCCACCACGAGAAGCTTCACATCGCGCTCGACGAGAGAGGCCGCGATCTGCATCGCGAACCCGCGGATCTCCTCCACGGGCCGGGGACCGTAGGGGAAGTTCGCCGAATCCCCGACGTAGATCAGCGATTCGTTCGGCAACAGTTCGAGGATCGCCCTTGCCACCGTGAGGCCGCCGACACCCGAGTCGAACACCCCGATGGGCCGGCTATCGGACACGTGCTACCACCACAGGGACTCCTCGACCCCTCGCTCCGCCGCCGAGAGATCGTCCGCCCATGCGTGCGTCGACAGGTACTTCCACCCGCCGTCCGGCAGCAGGCACACGATGTCGCCATCGTCGAGCTCCTGGGAGATGCGTTGCGCGACGTGGATCACCGCGCCGCTGCTGATCCCCGCGAAGATCCCCTCGCGCGCCGTGAGCTCCCTCGTCGCGTGCAGGGAGTCGGCGGCGTTCACCAGGAACTTCCGGTCGATCTGTTCCGGATCGAAGATCGGCGGGATGAACCCTTCCTCGAGCGAACGCAGCCCGTAAACAAGATCGCCCAGCTCGGGCTCGGCGGCGACGACCTTGATCTGCTCGTTGTACGCGTGGAGCCCGCGACCGGCACCCGTCAAGGTCCCGCCGGTCCCCATGCCGGCGACGAAGTGCGAGACGGTCGGGAGGTCACGGATGATCTCCTGCGCCGTCCCCTTCTCGTGAGCGTCGGGGTTGGCGGGGTTCCCGTACTGGAAAGGCATGTAGTACCGGTCGTCGGTCGCGAGCGCGCGTGCGACCTCGATCGAGCCGTTCGTTCCCTTCGCTCCGTCCGACAGGACGATCTCGGCGCCGAACAGGCGGAGCAGACCGATCCGCTCTTCGCTCGCGTTGTCGGGGATCACGACGGTGAGCTTGTATCCCTTGCGACGCGCCACCATCGCGAGCGCGATGCCGGTGTTCCCGGAGGTGGGCTCGAGGATCGTCCGCTCGGGCGTCAGCTCGCCCGAAGCCTCCGCCGCCTCCACCATCGCGAGCGCGATCCGATCCTTCGTCGAGCCGGTGGGGTTCTGACCCTCGAGCTTCGCCCACATGCGGACGCCCGGCGCGGAGGACATCCGAGGGATGCCGACGAGCGGGGTGTCCCCGATGGCATCAAGGATCGAGTCAAAGCGCACGGTCCGGGATTATCTCAGCGCGCGGCCTGCGAGCCGTTGCACGATCACAGCGAGCAGCCAACCTCCGATGGCCCCGACAAGGGCACCGAGAACGGGTATCCACGGCGGATACGGAGCCACGTACTCGAAGAGTGCACTTCGCTCGTATGTTCCGCACCGCGCCGCGGGCAAGCCGAAACAATCGTAGATCGAGCTGCTGAACGGCAGCGTCAGCAGAAGCCCGAGCGCCAGGCCAACGAACGCAGTTGCGAGTCTCGCGGGCCATCGCCAAAGCCAAGAGGAGCCGCTCAACCCAATACCCACCAGGGCGTGTCGATCGTGGCCGGGCCTGGATCGACGGCATCGTCGTACAGGAGCCTCGCGGCTCGGTGACCGGCGTCGCTCAGCATCCACATCCGGGTGAGACCAGCGGCGCGACCGTCCTCGGCGAAGGCATCCAGGAGCTGCTTGCCGACCTTCGCCGATCGCACCGCCTCCGCCACCTGGAGGCCCGCGAGGAGCAGGAGTCGGCCGCCATCCGGCTGCGCGACCACCGAGCCCCACGCGAACCCGACCACCGTCTCGCCGTCGGACGCGACGTATGCGAACCCGCGACCATCGACGAGGAACGCCGGGTTGGGGCGGCCCCATCGTTCGGGCCGAGCTTTCGGATCTCCACACGTGGGAGCTTGCCGCAACCGCGGGAGCCCGCGCCAGGCTCGACGCGACTAGCTGGGAAGGATCACGTCGCCCGTCGGGCGGTCCACGACCACCTTGATCGACTCCAAGGGCGTCTGGGTCGGCCCGGCGATCGCTTCCGCCTGATGCGCCGGATCGAATTCCGCTCCGTGACACGGGCATACGAGGATCTCGGAGCTCTGGTCGTAGCCGACCAGACACCCCTCGTGGGTGCATGAGCGGCTGTACGCGACGACCTGATCGTTCGCGAGCCGGAGCAAGACGGCCGGTCCCACCTGCGGATCCGTGAAGCCGACCGCCCGTCCCACCGGGAGCGCGTCGAGGGTCGTGAGCACGCGGCCTGCCGTCGCCGGGGCGGTCGGAGCCGCCGTCGGAGCGGCCGACGAGCCGGAGGCCGAGGAGCGTGCTGCCGATCGACGCGCGGGGTCGGCCAGGTTCCCGAGGCCCGACGTCGACGCGGTGCCCGCGAACGCCTTGGACGCGACCCCCAGCGCGACGGCGACCCCGGCGATGAGGCTCCCGCGTGCGAACTCGCGGCGACTGATCCCGTCGATCCGCTCGATGGGGCCGGCAACCCGGCCTCGCCGGGCGTGTTCCACCTGAACGATCCCTGCCGCGAGCGCGAGCCACGCCACCGCATAGATCGAGTCGGATCCCAGGAAGTAGGGGTGCGTGTGCCACGTGGCCGAGAGCCAGAGGACGGCGTTGATCCCGAACCCCACGAGTGAGGCGGCGAGCATGCCGATCCCCGCCAGCGTCGCGAGCCCGACGGCGATCTCCACCAAGGCGATCGCGATCCCCGTGAGGACGGGCGCGTGTTCGAGGACTCGCATCAGCAGGGCGGCCGGCGTCCCGGTGGCGAATCCGGCGAGCTGGGTCCCGATGTAGTCGCCCCCACCGGGACGGAGGAAGTTGGGATCGAGGAACTTCTGCACACCGGCGAAGACGAACGTCACGCCGAGGAAGGCCCGGAGGATCCGGATCGACCACGGCATCTCGGTCCAGCCGTCCGCGAAGCTCGGCGATCGGTTCCGTCGGCTCCTTCCCGGATACGTTCCTCGGCGGGTCGCGTCCGGTCGGAGCGGGGTCTTCGTGCTTCGAGGGTCCGTTCGCATGTTCGGGATATTCGCCGCTCATCGTTCGAGAGCGTTCTGAGGACGGTAAGAGAGTGGTAAGGATCGCATCGTCCGCTTCCTGGCCTGCGACGATGGCTCCGTGAACATCCTGGTGATCGAAGACGACCGCCGGCTCGCCGACCTCATCGCGCGCCGGCTGCGGACCGAAGGCCACCTCGCCGAAACCTGCGACGACGGCTCCGCGGGTCTCGAGCGAGCCACGGCCGGCGGCCTCGATCTGGCGATCGTCGACGTGATGCTTCCCGGGATGGACGGCGTCTCGCTCACACGCACGCTCCGTGAACGCGGCATAGGGGTGCCGATCCTGATGCTGACCGCCCGCGACGGGATCGATGACCGGGTCAACGGGCTCCGCAGCGGAGCCGACGACTACCTCGTCAAACCCTTTGCCTTCGACGAGTTGCTCGCGCGGGTCGACGCCCTCGCGCGCCGCTCCGGCGGCGCTCCTGCAGGAGCCATCCTCCGACAGGGAGAGGTCACTCTCGACCCTCGGTCACGCCGCGTCCACGTCCAGGGCGTGGAGGTGGAGCTGACCTCCAAGGAGTTCGATCTGTTGACGTGCCTGCTCGAGCATCGAGGGCGGGTGCTCACGCGCGCCGAGCTCAAGGAGCTCGTCTGGGACTTCCCGTTCGACGCGCAGACGAAGGTGGTCGATCTCTACGTCCACTACCTCCGGCGGAAGCTCGGCCCGGGCGGCGACATCATCCGGACGGTGCGCGGCGTTGGGTACTCGGTGGGACGGTAGATGTTCCGGTCGCTCCGCGTTCGGCTCGCGCTCTCGCACGCGTTCGTGATGCTCGTGATCTTGAGCATCTTCGCCGGGTTGGTGTTGCTCCTCCTCGCTCGGATCCTGGACCGGAGCGCGACCGACCAGCTCGCGGCCGAAGCAGGCGCGCAGGTCGAGCGGATCCAGGAGGGCGGTGCGTTCGAGCCCACGGCCGACGTCGACGTCCCCTCGGCATCGGCCGTCCAGATCGCCGTGTACCGCCCCGGCGATGCCGTGCCGGTCGGCGAGCCGAAAGAAACACCCTCATGGCTCCGGCCGTACCCGGATGGCGTCGCCGATCTGGAGATCGCGGGCGAGAAGGTCCGTGTCGTCACGCAGCCCGCGATGATCGAGGGCAAGACGGTTGCTTGGGTCTCGGCGGGACGGTCGTTGGAACCCGAGGAGGCGTTGGTCCACCGGGTGCGATCGTTGTTCGTGTGGGGCGGGGTGGCGGCCCTCGCGGTCACCCTCGTGGCGGGCTGGTGGTGGGCCGGTCGGGCAGTCCGGCCGGTGCAGGAGTCTTACGAGGCCCAGGCGGGCTTCGCCGCCGACGCATCCCACGAACTCAGGACGCCGCTCGCGTTCATCCGCGCGGGGGTCGAGACGCTCACCCAGCATGATCCGGCGTTGGCGGCCGATGTGCTCGCCGAGGTCGACTACCTCACGGGTCTCTCCCAGCGGCTCCTGCAGCTGGCTCGGGCCGACCGTGGACAGCTCCGGCTGGAGCGGACCCCGATCGACCTCGCCGCGACCTGCAGATCGGCCGTGCACCGGAGCAGCGTCACGCACGGCAGCGACCTCAGTTCACAGGGCGCCGAGTCCCTGTTCGTCCCGGCCGACCGCGTCGCGCTCGAGGCGGTCCTCGATGCGGTGCTCGAGAACGTCGCGCGTCACGGTGGCGGGGCGGCGGAGGTCCGTTGGGGTCTCGACGGCGCACAGGAAGCCGTCGTAACGATCGAGGATCACGGACAGGGGATGCCGGCCGAGGCGCATCACCGTGCGTTCGAACGCTTCTTCCGGGCCGATCCGTCCCGAACGAGGGACACAGGGGGCGCCGGTCTCGGCCTCGCGCTCGCGCGCGCCTTGGTCGAAGCGCAGCGCGGCCGGATGTGGCTCGAGCCCACGCCCGGGGGCGGCCTCACCGCCGCGATCGCCCTTCCCCTATCGTGAACGAGCGGTCGGCGCCCTGCGCCGGTCATCGCCACGGGAGCGAGGCGCGGTCCTCCCAGTACCGCTCCGGAGGCTGCGCGAGCGCGTCCATCGCCGAGAGCGCGTCCGCGGGAAGCATCACGTCGAGCGCCGACGCGTTGCTCCGAACCTGTGGGACCGTCACCGCACCAGACAGGACGACGTCGGCCCACGGTTGCGCGAGGACGGCCGCGAGCGCGACCCGATCTGGGGTCGTCCCCAGCCGGCCGGCGATGCTGTCGAGCGGCCCATCGGCCGCTGCGAGCCGACCGTTCGCCATCGCTTCCTTGATCAGCACGCCGCGCCCGTCTGCGTGAGCCTCCGCCAACGCGGGACCGGCCGACGGCTCCAGGACATTCCAGGTCGACTGGACGGTCGAGAAGAGCGGCTCGCCGTCGATCCGCTCTTCGAGGCCGCGAACGATCGCATCGGCCTGCTTCGGACCGCTCGTGGAGAACCCGAGGAACAGGCCTGACGCCCGGAGCGACCAGAGCTCATCGAGCACCTCACGATCGTCGAACACACCGCTCTCGATCGTGGCGGAGTGGATCTGGTAGAGCGAGAGGCGGTCACCGAGGAGCCGCCGCGACTCCGCGATCTGCCGTCGGAGCGCGGTGACCGAGAGATCCTTCACCTCCTGGACGTCGGCGTCCAGGCGCCATCCGCCAACGTAGGCGTACCCCCACTTGGATCCGACGACGACGTCAGGGCGGCCGCGTGCCTCGAGCCACGCGCCGAGGAACGCCTCGGCATCACCGTAGGATCGCGCCACGTCCACGTAGCGGACGCCGGCGGCATACGCCGCGTCCAGGACCTCGCGGCACCGAGCCTCCATCGCCGCGCGGGTGCGTTCGCTTCCGAGGTCGCGGTCCCTCCCGACGTCCAGGTACGCGGGTCGCCCGAGCGCGGCCAGGCCGAGCCCGATCCGAGAGGCCACGAGCCCGGTCTCCCCGAGGCGACGGATCTCCACGTCCGACAGCTTGACCCATCCGAGCACAAGGGTCAGCCCCGCCGATCGGTCCGACGACGACGCGTGAGACGAGGTCTACGCGCTCCCCTTCGCGTAGTTGCTCGCGCCGAACCAGTCCACGACCACGACCGGCTCGTCGCCGAGGACCCACGCGTCGTGTCCGCTCGGCAGTGAGGTCACGTCGCCCGGCTCGGCGACGAACTCCGTGCCGTCGTCCATCCGGATCGCGAGCTTCCCGGCGATGTGGTATTGGAAATGGGGTGCTTCGCAGCTCGCCGTCTGAGCGATCGGCTTCACGTCGTTCGACCAGCGCCACCCCGGCTCGAAAACCAGCCGTCCGATCTCGGAGTCACCCACCTTCAAGATCTCCGCGTGACCCTTTGGGAACTCCCGGAGCTCGTCCGGCTCACCGAAGTCCCTGTGCTCCGTCTGCTGCACTTCGACCACTCCTCCCAATCCTCGGCGGTGTATCCTTACTTTCTAGTAGGTCAGTAGTCAAGCCCCGCCAGGAGCGAGACTGCGCGAGCGATGGGAGCGACCGGGGTGGATACCGCGACCCAGATCCTCGACGTGGCCGAGCGTCTGGTCCAGGAACGGGGCTTCAACGGATTCAGCTACGCGGACGTCGCCAGGGAGCTCGACATCTCGAAGGCTGCGCTTCACTACCACTACCCCGGCAAGGCGGAACTCGGCGAAGCGCTGATCGAACGCTACGCGACGCGGTTCGCGGACGCACTCGTGGCCGTCGACGCCCGGGACATCGACGCGGCGGAGAAGCTCCGAGCCTACGCGCAGCTCTACGCGGAGGTGTTCCGGGACGATCGGATGTGCCTGTGCGGGATGCTCGCAGCCGACTACGCGACCCTGCCCGAGCCGATGCGCGAGGGGGTGGTGCGGTTCTTCGACGACAACGAGGTCTGGCTGACCCACGTGCTCGAAGACGGTCGCGCGGCCCGAACCCTGCGCTTCCAAGGACCCGCTCGGAGCGTCGCGCGGACGCTGGTCGGCGGACTTGAGGGCGCGATGCTGGTCGCGCGTCCGTACAAGGACATCAGACGCTTCCGCTCGGCGGCATCGCTGCTGATCGACGGTCTCGCCGTGGAGCGGTAGGGGCCTGGGGTTACGCGCCGCCGGCGACCGCCGGCAAGATCGATACGACGTCGCCGTCCGCGACGACGGTCTCGAGAGAGCCCAGGTACCGCACGTCCTCATCGTTCACGTAGACGTTGATGAAGCGATGCAGCCCGCCCCCTTCAGCGAGGACGTTCTTCGTGACGCCCGGATACCGTGACTCCAGATCCTTGAGGACCTCGCCGAGCGTGGCACCCTCGGCGGTCACCCTCGCCTCGTCACCGGCGAACTTGCGGAGGATCGTTGGGAGCTTGACGGTCACGGCCATCGGTTCAGCAACTCCTCATTCGGGTCGGGCGGGGACACCGCAGAACTGCTCGTAATCGATCAACTCGATGATGGTCGGCTCTTTGCCACAGACGGGGCAATCGGCGTCCCAGCGGATCTTCATCTCTTGGAAGTCCATGTTGAGCGCGTCATACAGGAGCAAACGCCCCTCGAGCGTGTCGCCCTCCCCCGTGATGATCTTGATCGCCTCGGTCGCTTGGATCGAGCCGATCACGCCCGGCAGGACCCCGAACACGCCACCCTCGGCACAGCTCGGGACGGTGCCGGGTGGTGGTGGGGCCGGGAACAGGCATCGGTAACACGGCGTCTCCTGGCCCGGCATGAACACCGTGGCCTGGCCCTCGAACTGATAGATCGACCCGTACACGAGCGGCTTGCCCATGAACTGGGTGGCATCGTTGACGAGGTAGCGGACCGGGAAGTTGTCCGTTCCGTCGACGATCACGTCGTAGCCCTCGAAGATCTCGAACACGTTCGTCGAGAACAACAAGGTCTCGTGGCCCACGACCTCGATCGTGGGGTTGATCGCGCGGAGGTGCTCGACGGCCGAAGCGACCTTCGAGCGGCCGACGTCGGCCGTGGTGTGCAGGATCTGGCGCTGGAGGTTGGTCACATCCACCCGGTCGAAGTCCACGATGCCGAGCTTGCCGATACCGGCGGCCGCCAGATACATCGCGACCGGGGAGCCGAGCCCGCCCGCACCGATCACCAACACCGAGCTATCGAGGAGCTTCCGCTGACCCTTGCCGCCGATGTTCGGCAGGATGATGTGGCGCGAATAGCGCTGCACCTGCTCTTCGTTGAACATCGGAGACGTCGGCGCGCTCATACGATCGAGAGCTCCTCTTCGGTGATCAGGCCGTCCCTGATCCAGAACGAACGGGCGATCGGATCGGTCCTGTCGGCGAGCGATACGACCATGTATCGGGCCTCGGGGTAGAACGCGAGCCGCGTGTCCGTCTCGCTCGGATACGCCTCCGAGTGCGTGTGGGAGTGGTAGATCGACCACAGGTCCCACCCGTGCTCGTCCAGCTCATCGAAGACCTTCAGCTGCTCCCTGCCGTCGAGGCGATACGTCGCCGGGCTCGCGTCGGCGTTCGTCATCAGGAAGACCTTCACGGGGATGCCCGCCTCCGCCGCGACCAGCCCACAACATTCGTTCGGGTACTCGCGGAGCGCCTGCTCCACGATCTCTTTGAAGAGGACGCCGTCGAGCTCAGTCACGCTTCGTCTCCGAGAGGTCAGCCGCACAGGCGCAGCCGCCTGTTGCAGGTGCAAATGCTACCAGTGGGGTCGGTTATTCCCGGACCCGTCCGTGCACGGTGATCGAGCCAGCAGGACCCGACACCACCTCGCCGATCTCGGTGAAGAGCTCCGCGGAAGGACTCCGGTCCGAAGCCACCAGGAGGCCTCCACTCGTCTGCGCGTCGGCCAACACGATCTGTTCCGGCGGCGTGAGGCCGCCCCAGTCAGTGACCTCACGCAGCCACGCGTGATTGCGTTTGGTGCCGCCGGCGACGATGTCTCGTCGGGCCAGGTTGAGCACCGAAGGGAGCAAGGGCACCGAGCCCGCGTCCACGTTCGCGGCGCACCCGCTCGCTTCGAGCATCCTCCGGAGGTGCCCGAGCAAGCCGAACCCGGTGACGTCCGTCGCCGCCCCCGCGCCGGCCGAGACCATCGCGGCGGACGCCTCCGCGTTGAGCGAGGTCATCGTATCCACGGCGAGCCGGGCGACGTCTTCGTCCGTCTGCCCGCGCTTGATCGCCGTCGTGATGAGCCCGGTCCCGATCGGTTTCGACAGATAGAGGTGCATGCCGGGACGGGCCGTTGAGTTGCGAACGATCGCATCCGCATCGACGAACCCGACGGCCACCATCCCGAAGAGCGGCTCCCTCTCGGTGGTGATCGTGTGCCCGCCGACAACCGCTGCGCCGGCCTCGAGGACGATCTGGCGAGCGCCCGCCAGGACCTCGGCAAGCAGCTCGAGCGGCAGCTCGTCGACCGGCCATCCCGCGACGTTCAAGGCGAGCCGCGGCGTCCCCCCCATCGCGTACACGTCACTCAGCGCGTTGGCGGCCGCGATCCGGCCCCAGTCGCCGGGATCGTCGACCAAGGGGGTGAAGAAGTCGAGGGTGAGCACCAGTCCGGTCCCGTCCGCGAGCCGGAATACGGCCGCGTCGTCGCCCGTCTCCTCCGACACCAGGACGTCCTCAGGCTTCGTGGAAGGGCCCAGCAGCTCGAGCACCCGCGTGAGTTCACGGGGGCCGAGCTTGCACGCGCATCCCGCCCCGTGGCTGAACGATGTGAGCCGAAGCGCCTGCACCATGATCAGACGAGGTCCGTCCCCATCGCGTGGAACCCCCCGTCGACGTGTACGAGCTCACCCGTGATACCGGAGGAGAGGTCCGAGAGCAGGAACGCGACCGCGTTGCCGACCGGGGTCGGATCCTCCACGTCCCAGCCAAGCGGCGCGCGACGGGCCCACGAGCTGCTGATCTGGTCGAACCCGGGGATACCCTTGCCCGCCATCGTCTTGATCGGGCCCGCGCTCACGGCGTTGACGCGGATCCCCTTCGGACCGAGATCGCGAGCGAGGTACCGCGTAACGGCTTCGAGACCCGCCTTCGCGACGCCCATCCAGTCGTAGATGGGCCATGCCACGGTCCCATCGAAGTCGAGCGACACGATCGCGCCCCCCTCCCTCATCGACGGCAGCATCCCGACCGCGAGCGCCTTCAGCGAGAACGCGCTGGTCCGCATGGCCGTCGCGACGCTCTCCCAGGGCGTATTGAGGAAATTGCCCCCCAATGCATCTTGTGGTGCGAAGGCGATCGCGTGGAGGAAACCGTCGAGCCGTCCCCATCGCCGGCGTACCTCTTCACAGACCGCGGCGATCTGCTCGTCGGAGTTGGCGTCCATCTCAAGGACGTCCGGCGTGCTGGGGAGCCGTTTGGCCGTCTTCTGGGTGAGGCTGACCGTGCGTCCGAAGTTCGTCAGGACGATCTCGGCGCCCTGCTCCTGAGCAGCCTTCGCCGCCGCGAAGGCGATCGACTGCGGCGTGAGCACGCCGGTGATCAGCAGCTTCTTCCCCTCCAGCAGCATCGGTCGCTCCTATCCCGCGTTCGTCGCCTTCCAGGTCACGTTGCCCTGGTCGTCGGTCTGCGTGACCTCGATCGTGAGGCTCTTGCCGGCCGCGCTCGTCGCGGTGCACTGGAAGGTCGCGCCTGCCTGCGCCGGCTCATCGTCGGGGCAATCAACGGTGATGCCGTGCGCGCCGAGCTGCTGCTCGATCTTCGCGCGAAGCGTCTCCTCCAGGTCGTTCGCATCGAGGGTCTTCGTACGGCTGCACCCACCGACCAGCGCGAGCGACGCCAGGAGGACCACCACGCTGCGCTTGTGCACGCGCTATGCCCTTTCCGGTCGAGGCTCGGTCGACTCGAGGCTCGGTCGACGGCGGGCCCGAGCCTAGCCCCCCACGGGTAGCATCGGCCACCATGGACCTCGGGATCGACGGCAAGGTCGCGCTCGTGACCGCCGCGTCGAAGGGTCTCGGTCGAGGCGCGGCGGCCGCGCTCGCGGCGGAGGGATGCCGCGTCGCGATCTGCGCACGCGATCCCGAACGGCTCGCCGCGACCGCGAACGAGCTCCCGGGCGAGATCCTCGCTCTGCCCGCGGACGTCACCGAGCCGGCCGCACCGCGCCGACTCGTCGACGCCACGGTCGAGCGGTTCGGACGTTTGGACATCCTCGTCGCCAACGCCGGCGGCCCGCCTCGCGCTCGCGCGCTCGAGGTCACCGACGACGGCATGATCGATGCGGTGAACGCGAACATGCTCGCATCGATCAGGCTCGTCCAGGCCTCGCTCCCGCACCTCCGTTCGGCAGGGTGGGGCCGGATCGTGCTCATCACCTCGCAAGCGATCAAGCAGCCGATGCCCGACCTCGCGTACTCGAACGCCGCGCGGACGGGTCTATGGGCGTGGGCGAAGACCGCGGCAGAAGATCTGATCGACGAGGGGATCACTCTGAACCTCCTGTGTCCGGGACTGCATGCCACCGATCGCGTCGTGGAGCTCGGGCACCAAGGACGTCTGGGCGATCCCGCGGACTTCGGGCGGGTGGCCGCGTTCCTGTGCTCCTGCCATGTCGCCTTCCTGTCCGGCGCCGCCATCCAGGTGGACGGCGCGGGTACGCTGGGGCTCTTGTGATGCGCGAGAGGGGATGTCCGTGATGGCCAGCGAACAGATCCGCGACCTCGTGGATCGCTATTGGGAAGGGCTCCTTGAGCGGGACCCACTCATGGGGACCTTCGTCGGGGACGAGCGCTACGACGACCGACTCCCCGACATCGGAGCCACCGGACGCGCCGAGGAGGAGACGGCCTCCCGCCAGGCGCTGGAGGCGCTGGCGGCGATCGACCCGCAGACGCTCGACGACGCGGACCGGGCCGACGCTGACGTGATGCGGGCCATCTGCGAGCGCTCGCTCGCTCGGATCGAGCAGCGGATCGACCGGTTCGAGGTTGTGAACCACATGCATGGGGCAGGCACGACGCTCGCCCAGGTGGCTTCGGTCCAGCGCGCCGATACGCCCGAGCGCGTCGATCGGTACGAGGCCCGGCTCCGCGCGTTCCCCACGATGCTGGACACCGCGATCGAGATCGCGCGCGAGTCGGTGGCGACGGGCGTCGTCACGCCCCGGATCGTCGCCGAGCGCGCGCTCGCCCAGCTCGACCGGATCCTCGCGCTGGCACCGGAAGATTCGCCGGCGATGCTCCCCCTGGGCGACGACGCCACGGTCAAGGAGCAGATCGCGACCACGGTGCGCGATGTCCTCTACCCGGCTCACGCTCGGTTCCGCGACGTCGTCCGCGACGAATACCTCCCGGCGTCGACCCGGACGATCGGCATGTCCGCGCTGCCCGAGGGTGAGGCGATGTACGCGGCCGAGGTCCTCGGCTGGACCAGCCTCGACCTCGATCCGAAGACGGTCCATGAGCTCGGGGTGGAGCGGTTGGAGCAGATCCAGACGGAGCGGGACGTGGTGGCGGCGGAGTTGGGGTTCGCCACGCCGGCCGAGGCGATCGCCGACCGGACCGCTGGCGGGGAGAACACGCTTCCCAGCGCCGAAGCCCTGGTCGCCGTGGCGGAGGATCAGGTCCGGCGCAGCTGGGAGATCGCTCCCTCCTTCTTCGGCCGGCTCCCGAGCGCCAACTGCCAGGTTCGCCGGGTCGAGCAGTTCCGTGAGGCCGACGAGCCGTTCGCGTTCTACAACCCCCCCACGGAAGACGGCTCACGTCCGGGGATCTACTACATCAACGCGTACGACCTCCCAGATCGCGCGATGCACCATGTCGCGTCGGTCACCTACCACGAGGCGAACCCCGGTCACCATTTCCAGATCGCGCTCGAACAGGAGACGCCTGGGCGCTCCGCGCTCCGCCGGTTCGGCGGCGCGTTCGCCGGGAGCGCGTACTGCGAGGGCTGGGGTCTCTACTCCGAGCGGCTGGCGGACGAGATGGGCCTGTATATGGACGGGTGGGAGCGGCTCGGGATGCTCGACAACCAGGCGCATCGCGCGGCCCGGCTGATCACCGACACGGGCATACACATGCTGGGGTGGACCCGCGAGGCATCCATCGCGAAGCTCGAGGAGGCCGGCCAGACCCACACCGACGCCGTGATCGAGGTCGACCGCTACATCGGGATGCCGGGGCAAGCACTCTGTTACATGGTCGGGATGATCGAGATCGAGAATGCACGCGACGCGACGCGAGACCGAGACGGAGCCGCCTTCTCGCTGCGCGAGTTCCACGATCGCGTGCTGGCGATCGGGCAGCTCCCGCTGCCGTCGTTCCGGCGCGTCTTCGGTACCTCCTGATCACTCCGCCGAGCGCCAGGCCTCGCGGATCCGGACGCGACCGCGGGTCCGCAACACCGCGCCCGAATACAGACGGGCGGCGAAGGGCACCAGGAGGACCGTCGATCCGACGAGGGCGACCAACGACACCGCGATCTGCCACCCCGGCGCCGCGCCCAAGACGATCCGCACCGGCATCGCGAGGGCGGAGGACGTCGGCAGGATCGACGCGATGACCTGCAGGCGCCCGTTCGGATCCTGCAACGCCCCGATCGAGATGAAGAACGACACGAGGATCGTCAGGTTGATCGGGACGATCACGTTCTGCAGTTCCTCCATCCGGGTCACCAGCGATCCGGCCGCCGCGAACAGCGTCGCGTAGAACGCGAACCCGAGGATGAACCACCCGATCACCAGCCCGGCCGCGCCGAACGCGCTCGACGACACGTCGATCGCGTTCGTCACGAACGCGAGTCCGATCGCGAACGACGAGATCACGATCAGCTGAGCGAGACCGAGTGTCCCGATCCCGACGATCTTCCCCAGGAGGAGCTGCTTCGGGCGGATCGCGGAGAGCAGCATCTCGACGACCCGCGAGGCCTTCTCCTCGATCACGCCGCTCGCGACCCAGATCCCGTAGCCGAAGAGCTGCCCGTACAGCAGGAGCACACCGACGAACGCGACGGCGGCGTTCTCGTTGCGGTGTGGCGGCGGCGGTTGGACGACGGCGACCGGGAGTGGCGCCGCGTCGTTCGCGTGATCGCGCTCCGCCTGGGAGACGTGATGCTCGTCGAGGATGGCCGTCAGCGCCTCGTTCCGTGCCGAGGCCTCGACGAGCCGCTGGAGGGTTTCGTCGACTCCTGTCTGTCCCACCAGCTGCGTGGGAGTGACGATCGCGTCGACCGATCCGTCCTGCAGAGCCCCCATGGCCGACGTCACGTCCGGGAAGCTCCGGACGTCGACCCGCACGCCCGCCTGTGCGCCGAGCGCGGCCGCCCCATCGGCGACCGTCCCGGAACCGACGGAGCCGAGGTCGAACGCCGGTCCCGAGCCGACGGCGCTCGACGCGCGCGCCAGGACGAGGATCGAGATCACCGCGATGTTGATCAGCGTGGAGATCAAGAAGCTGCGCTCGCGGACCCTCACCCAGAAGTCGCGACGAGCCACGAGTCGCCAGGTGCCGCGGTCGGTCACTTCCGAGCTCACTCCGCGACGACCTCTCGGAAGAGCTCGGCGAGCGACGGACGCACCGGTCCGAACGCCGTGACGTCGCCCTCGGCGCGGGCCAGATCCAGGATGCGCTGCGGATCCGCCCCGTCGTTCAGCTCCAGCACGACGGCCCCGTCGACCCGCTCGGCGAGCGAGACACCGGGCACGACCTCCCACCATCCATCGGTAGCCGCCAGGACCTCGATCCGCCAGAGGTTGCGCGCCCGCATCGTTCGAAGCTCAGGGATCGACCCCCGGGCGACGATGCGCCCGCGATCGATCAACACCACCTCGTCGCAGAGCCGTTCGACGAGCTCGAGCTGATGGCTCGAGAAGACGACCGGAACGCCTCGGTCGCGCGCCTGCCCCCGGAGCACATCGGCCAGCACGTCCACGCCGACGGGGTCGAGCCCCGAGAACGGCTCATCGAGGACCAGGACGTCGGGCTCGTGGACCAGAGCGGCTGCTAGCTGGACCCGTTGCTGGTTCCCGAGCGATAGCGTCTCCATGCGATCGTTCGGATCGCCGACCACCTCGAGGAGCTCGAGGAGCTGCGTAGCGCGGCTGCGCGCCACGCCCTTGGGC
>JALYLP010000348.1 GCA_030774195.1 Actinomycetota bacterium
CTTCCACGGTGCCGAAGTTCTTGCGTAGCCCCTCGGCGACGATGGCCCCAGCCATCCGGACACAATACGGGCTCCTGCCGACAACGACAGTCGAGATCCAAGTGGCGCAGGCGAATAGAAGGTGAAGGATATCGACCGGCCGTGTAACGGCGTAATCATGCTTCCAGCCGGGAATGCCGGGGACCATGGTCGCGTTTCCGCAGGTGCAAACCTTCTATCGGAAAGGAATCATCCCGATGTCGGACCTCGACACGCTCACACTCCCGCTCCTGCCGCTCACGACCGGGGTCGTCCTCCCGGGGATGGTGGTGACGCTCACCCTCGAGTCGCCGGAGGCCCGCGCGGCCGTCGACGCCGCCGCCTCGGACGATGACCGCCTGCTCGTGCTCGTCCCTCGACTCGAGGGCCGATACGCACGCGTTGGGACCATCGCGAAGATCGAGGATCTCGGACGGATTCGCGGTGGAACAGAGGCCCTGGTGATCCGCGGGCTCGGCCGGGCGTCGATCGGTGTCGGCGTGGCCGGCACCGGCGAGGCGACCTGGGTGCAGCTGGCCCCGGTCGCCGACGAGCCGGCGTCCGAACGGGCGGAGACGCTCGCCCGCGAATACCGCGCGACGATCGAGAGCATCGTCGAAGCCCGAGGCGTCCCCGCCGTCGCCGAGTTCCTCCGGGGACTGTCGGATCCCGGACAGATCGCGGACATCGCGGGTTACTCACCGGATCTTTCCTTCGAGCGGAAGGTCGAGGTCCTGGAGACGATCGACGTCGAGCGCAGGCTCGAGCTCGTTCTCGAGTGGGCGAAGGACACCCTCGCCGAGGTGCAGGTGAAGGAGAAGATCCGCGACGAGGTTTCGGACAGTCTCGAACAGCGTCAGCGCGAAGCGATCTTGCGCGAGCAGATGGCCGCCATCCGCAAGGAGCTGGGGGAGGACGGTTCGGAGGACGTGATCGAGACGCTCCGCGTCAAGATCACGGAGTCCGGGATGCCGGACGGCGTCCGCGAGCAGGCCGAGCGGGAGCTCGGCCGGCTGGAGCGGACCTCCGAGCAGTCGCCCGAGTACGGGTGGATCCGGACGTACCTCGATTGGATGACCGAGCTTCCGTGGAACGTCCGCACCGAGGACAACTTGGACATCACCGACGCACGGCGGATCCTCGATGAGGATCACGAGGGTCTCGGGGATGTGAAGGATCGGATCGTCGAATACCTCGCGGTCCGCAAGCTCCGCGCGGAGCGCGGGCTCTCGGAAGAGGGCGGGCGGGGCTCCGGCGCGATCCTGACGCTGATCGGACCTCCCGGTGTCGGCAAGACCTCGCTCGGCGAGTCCGTTGCGCGTGCGCTCGGACGGAAGTTCGTCCGCGTCTCGTTGGGCGGCGTGCACGACGAGGCCGAGATCCGCGGTCACCGCCGTACGTATGTCGGCGCGCTGCCGGGACGGATCGTGCGCGCGCTGAAGGACGCCGGTACGAAGAACCCGGTGATGATGCTCGATGAGATCGACAAGGTCGGCGCCGACTGGCGCGGGGACCCGTCGTCGGCGCTCCTCGAGGTGCTCGATCCGGCGCAGAACCACACCTTCCGTGACCACTACCTCGACGTCGATCTCGACCTGTCCGAGGTGCTGTTCGTCGCGACGGGCAACGTCGCTGAGACGATCCCCGGACCGTTGCTCGACCGCATGGAGGTGCTCCGGCTCGACGGGTACACGGAGGACGAGAAGGTCGCGATCGCGCGGCGTCACCTGATGCCGCGGCAGATCGAGCGCAACGGTCTCCGCGAGGACGAGGTGACCGTCACGGACGACGCGCTCCGCGAGATCGTGGCGTCCTACACGCGGGAAGCGGGCGTGCGCAACCTCGAACGGGAGCTGGGCAAGACCTTCCGCAAGGTCGCGACCAAGCTCGCCGCCGGCGATGCCGTGGCTCCGGTCGCCGTCGATCGCGACGACGTGCGCGGCTACCTGGGCCGCCAGCGCTTCTCGTTCGAGGAGATGGCGGAACGGACCTCGGTCCCGGGCGTCGCGACGGGCCTCGCCGTGACCGGCACAGGTGGGGACGTCCTGTTCATCGAAGCCACGCGCGAGGACGAGGGCGAGGGGCTGACCCTGACCGGGCAGCTGGGCGACGTGATGAAGGAATCGGCGCAGATCGCCCTGTCGTTCGTCCGCTCGCACGCGACGGAGCTCGGGATCGATCCGGGCCGGCTCACCGGCCGGTTCCACGTCCACGTCCCGGCGGGTGCGGTCCCGAAGGACGGACCGAGCGCAGGTGTCACGATGACGACCGCGCTGGTCTCGCTGCTCACCGGTGAGACCGTCAGGCCGGCCGTCGGGATGACCGGCGAGGTCACCCTGCAAGGACGGGTCCTGCCGATCGGCGGCGTGAAGCAGAAGGTGCTCGCCGCACACCGGGCGGGGCTCACGGAGGTCATCCTGCCGAAGCGGAACGAGGGCGATCTGGA
The DNA here is from genome assembly GCA_030774195.1 of Actinomycetota bacterium. GTDB lineage: Bacteria > Actinomycetota > UBA4738 > UBA4738 > HRBIN12 > AC-51. Next base: position 2,465 of record JALYLP010000348.1, read on the forward strand.
CGACGTGCCGGAGCAGGTGCGCGCCGAGATGGAGTTCCACCTGGCCGACGACGTCCGTGACGTCTTGGGCATCGCGTTGGGCGAGCCGACGCCGACGTCGGTTACGGCGGCCTGACCCTCGCCACCGGTACCCCGTCTCGACAGGCGAGACGGGGTACCGGTGCCTCGTTCGACGTCGCCTATCCTGGCCTCGCCCGTGCTCGAGCTGATCGATCTCCGCCGTCGGTTCGACGACGTCGTCGCGCTCGATGGCGTGTCCTTCGAGGTCCCCGAGGGACGGATCGTGGGGTTCGTCGGTCGCAACGGGTCAGGCAAGACGACGACGATGCGCATCGCGCTCGGGGTGCTCCACGCCGACGCCGGCAGGGTCGTGTGGCGGGGACGGCCGGTCGACGCCGTGACCCGCCGACGCTTCGGCTACATGCCGGAGGAGCGCGGGCTCTACCCGAAGATGCGGGTTCGGGAACAGCTCGTGTATCTGGCGCGGCTGCGCGGCACGCCCAAGGGCGTAGCGCGAAGCCGCGCCACGGAGCTCCTCGAGCTCCTCGAGGTGGTAGGTGATCCGAACGATCGCATGGAGACGCTGTCGCTCGGGAACCAGCAACGCGTGCAGCTGGCCGCCGCCCTGGTCCACGAACCCGACGTCCTAGTCCTCGACGAACCGTTCTCAGGACTGGACCCGGTCGGCGTGGACGTGCTCGCGGAGGTGCTCCGCGGGCAGGCGCGGGACCGCGGCGTCCCGGTCGTCTTCTCGAGCCATCAGCTGGAGCTGGTCGAACGGCTCTGCGACGAGGTGGTGTTGATCGATCGCGGGCGCATCGTCGCGCGGGGATCGATCCGTGAGCTCCGAGCGATGCGGGCACGCAACCTCTGGCGGATCGAGGTTCCCGCCGCGACGGATGGATGGTGGGAGGT
>JALYLP010000349.1 GCA_030774195.1 Actinomycetota bacterium
GTGATGCGGTGGGAGCAGGTTCCACCGATCTCGTTGTTCTCGAAGAACACCGCCGCGTTCATCCACGACCTCCCGCCCGACTCCCTGTCCAACGTCGACGGTGACAGCAACTACGTTCGCGTCCAGGTGCTCACGCCGGTCGGCGTGCTCGATCGAGCCAAGCAGCTCGGGGTGGTCAGGGAGCTCACCGACATCGTGGCCGCCGCCGCTGCAGATCCGTCGCTGATGGACCGCACCTGGGTGCTCATCACCGAGTCGCCCGAGGGCGGCTGGGGTATCAACGGACACGCCAACACGGGAGCCGACATCGCCGCCGCGGCGCGCAAAGAACTCGCGGGCACCGAGCAGGTGCCGACCTAGCCGCGAGGGTGCTCGCCTCGTCCCGACCGACGATCCCGCGTAGGGCGGGGCTCGGTCACCAGCTCAGTCCTCAGCTCACCGCTTTCTTCACGAGCGCGCCGAGCTTCTTCTCCTCGGCGGCGGTCAGCTCCTTCAGCGCGAAGGTGACCGGCCACAGGGCGCCCTGGTCGAGCTTCGCCGCGTCGCTGAAGCCGAACGTCGCGTACCTCGTCTTGAACTTCCCTGCGTCCTGGAAGAAGCAGACGACCTCTCCGTCCTTGGCATACGCGGGCATCCCATACCAGGTCTTCGGCGAAAGTTCCGGCGCGCTGGCGGTGACGATCGCGTGGACACGCTCCGCCATGGCGCGATCCTTCCCCTGCATCTTCGCGATCGCCGCGCGCAGGGCCTTCTCCCCGTCCGCCTTCGCCGCTTCCGCCTTCAGCTCCTTCGCGCGCTCCTTCATCGCGGCCCGTTCGTCGGCCGTGAACTTCGAGGACGAATCGCGGGGCGCGGTGGTGCGCTTGGCAGACGTCTGCGTGCTCTTCTTCGCGGTCTTCTTCTCGGCCATCGCTCTGTGCTCCTCCTGTCAGCTCAGCTCTTGGATGCGGACCAGGTTGCCGGCGGGATCGCGGAAGGCGCAGTCGCGGACCCTCGTAGGGCTGGTCGGTCGGCTCCTGGACCACCTCGACGTCGCCGGCCTGCACCCGCTCGAACGTGTAGTCGACGTCCTTGGGGGCCAGGAGGATCGAGGCGAAGGTGCCAGTGCCATCATCTCGGCGACGGTGCGGCGCTCGTCCTCGGTGATGCCGGGGGTGGCGGCCGGCGGGTACAGCACGATCGACGTCCCGGGCTGGTCGGCTGGGCCGACCGTGATCCAGTGCATCCCACCGTATTCGACGTCCATGCGGACCTCGAACCCGAGGGTGTCGCGGTAGAAGGCGACGGCTGCGTCCGGGTCGTCGTGCGGTAGGAAGCTCGCGTGGATCGTGATGTCGTCCATGGCGGTCACACTAGCTGTGGTTCGCCGACCGTCGCTTCTCGATCCCTGATCGGTCTGGTCGCCTGTTTCGCGACGCACGGTGGCATCCCAGCCATCTCGCCCGTCGCCTCGCGCCGGCAGGTGCTGGGCGGCACACCGACCAACTCGGTGAAGCGGGTGCTGAAGGTGCCCAGCGACGAGCAGCCGACCTCGAAACAGACCTCGGTGACGCTGAGGTCGCCACGACGCAGCAGCGCCATCGCGCGCTCGATGCGCCGCGTCATCAGGTAGCCATACGGCGACTCGCCGTAGGCGAGCCGGAACTGGCGGCTGAGGTGCCCGGCCGACATGTTCGCGCCGCGGGCGAGCGCCTCGACGTCCAGCGGCTGCGCGTACTCCCGGTCGATCCGGTCGCGAACGCGGCGCAGCCGCGCGAGGTCGCGCAGGTGCTGCGCTGCGGCGGGTCTGCTGGTCACCTGCGCGATCGTGCCACGTCGCACCGGAGTTGTCAGCGCGGCCGGCGTCCCACCCACTCCACGTCAGCACGGATGGCACGTGAGGCGAGCTTCGACGAGTTCGGTCTACGGGCGTGGCGTCAGCACCCTCGCCCGCTCGGGCAGGAACGGCCAGAGACGCTCGGGGATGACGACGGAGCCGTCCGCTTGCTGGTTGTTCTCCATGATCGCGATGAGCGTCCGACCGATCGCGGTGGCGGTTCCGTTCAGCGTGTGGAGCGTCTCCACCGAACCGTCCTCACGACGCATCCGTGTCTGCGCTCGGCGCGCACCATAATCGGTGTAGTTGGAGCACGACGTGAGTTCGCGGTACCGCCCCTGACCAGGTAACCACGCTTCGAGGTCGTACTTCTTCGCCGCGGCTCCGCCCAGGTCGCCCGCCGCGATGTTCACGATGCGGTACGGGATGTCCAGGCCGCCCAGGATCTCTTCCTCGATCGAGACGAGGAACTCGTGTTCGTCCCAGCTCGACTCCGGGGTCGCGAAGGAGAACATCTCGACCTTGTCGAACTGGTGGACGCGGAACATGCCGCCGAGGTCCTTCCCGTACGAACCGGCCTCTCGGCGGAAGCAGGTCGAGTAGCCCGCGTACCGCAGCGGAAGGGCTCCCTCGTCCAGGATCTCCTCCATGTGGAGGGCCGCGAGCGCGACTTCCGACGTCCCGACCAAGTAGAGCTGGTCCGCATCGGTCCGATAGATGTTGACCTCATCGGTCGGGAGGAACGCCGAGGCGAACATCGCCTCCTCGCGCACGAGGACCGGCGGGATCGACGGCGTGAATCCCTTCTCCACCAAAACGTCCATCGCGTTGCGCATCAGCGCGAACTGGACGAACACGAGGTCACCCAGCAGGTAGACGAACCGCGACCCGCTCGTTCGCGCTCCTCGCTCCACGTCTAGCACGCCGAGGGCTGCCCCGAGCTCAGCGTGATCCTTCGGCTCGAAATCGAACTTCGGCGGATCGCCCTGCCGCCGAACCTCGACCGCGTCCTCGTCGGTGAAGCCGTCGGGAGCGCTTGGATGCGGAAGGTTGGGTGTGGACGCCAAGAGCAAGGTGAGTGCGGTTTCGGCTTCTGCGAGCTCCGGCTCGAGTTCCTTCAGCTCGGCGCTCACCTTGGCGACCTCGGCGATCAGCGTTTGCTTCTCGTCGCCCGAGGCCCGGCCGATCGCCTTGGAGGCTCGGTTCTGCTCCGCGCGGAGCGCCTCGACGCGCTGCGTGAGTTCGCGGCGGCGTTCATCGGCGGCGAGGAGCTCGTCCACGCGCTCCGCCAAACCTCTCCGGGCGAGCGCCTGGCGGAACGGCTCCGGGTCTTCCCGGATCAGTTTGATGTCGAGCATGCAGTCATCACACCTTCACTTGGTCGGGCTTCTTCTCCTCCCCCTCCTTCGAGGCCGCGCCGGCAGACTGCTGCGCGGCCTGCGTCGACGGCGAGCCCGACCCAGCTCCGGCGTCCATGTTGCTCTGTCCGTGGAAGATGCCGCCCTCCTCGACGACGAGGGTCTTCGACGTGATGTTGCCGTCGATCCGCCCACCGCGTGCGAGGTGCGCCTTGCCCTTGACGAGGATGTTGCCCTTGAACCGGCCGGCCACGCTGACGTTCTGCGACCGGATGTCCGCTTCGACCTGTGACTGCGGCGACAGCACCACGTCGCCGTCCGCATTGATCTGACCCTTCACCTGGCCGTCGATCCGCAGGTTGCCCGCGGACACCACGTTGCCCTCCAGACGCGCACCCGTTCCAACGATCGTGACCTCGCCGTTCTCAGCCATGTCCTTGTCCTTTCGTTCCGGGGGAGCCGGCACACGCGGCGCTGCCGCATGGTGGGGCTCCGCATCCTCGCGCCGCCAGATCATCGAGCCTCTGCCGCCTCGTGATCCTCCGTCATCGCTTGCCTGATCGCCTCTTCCTCCTCGGCCGACAGGTTGTACGTGCTCGTCCCGACCGCGACCGGCTTGGCGTACACGCGTGTCTCCTGTCGTCCGTTGATGGAGGTCAGGACCACGCCGGTTCCATGCTCGTCAAGCATCGCGCAGGAGAAGGAGAGCCTGCCACCGACATCTTCGAAGGCGTCGTAGCGTAGGAGCGCCACCCGGCGAACGCTGCCCTCGATCTGGAACTGCTGGCGCCGGTCGGTGCCGTTCAGGGCCCGGACCGCTTGCTCGAGCCGCTCGATCTTCCCCAGGAGTGCACCGACGGCATCGTCGCCGGTCAGCACGCTGGCCGGCTCCCGACCCCCCGGCCCAGCGGCGAACACCACGAAGCCGATCGCCAACAGCGACAACCCGATCGCGATCAGCGCGACCAGCGTCAACGTATGGGCGGAAAGCGTCATCCGCTCGGCCTCCGGATGTTCTCGACGGCGCGGAACCGCACGTCAGAGGCGGTTTCGTGAGGGACCGAAGTATACGGCGGTCAGTTCACGTCGCGCGCACGGA
>JALYLP010000350.1 GCA_030774195.1 Actinomycetota bacterium
CTCATGGATCTGTCGATGCCGGACCTGAACGGCATCGAAGCGATGCGGCGTATCCACAAGACGACGCCGGATCTGCCCGTGGTGATCCTCACCGCACACGCCGACCCCGGCGTCGAGAAGGAAGCGCGAGAGGCGGGCGCGTCCGGTTTCCTCGCGAAGGGCACGGCGCTCGAGGACCTCGTGTTCGTGTTGCACGAGGCCGCTGAGACCGACGGGCAGCGCGTCTAACAGAAACTGGGGGCCGCAAGCCCAATGCCTATCCGAACGAGATCGTTCCGACGAGTTCCTCGGCGAGCGTCAGGAACGCCTTCAACGACTTCGCGTCCGGTCCACCGATGTCGATCAGCAGTTGCTGCCCACCGACCTCGACCACGACCAGTCGGTCGTACTCTCCGAGCGAGCCACCGAAGACTGTGTCGCCGTCGGCCTTGATCGGACCGTCTTCGTGATCCACGTCGAACGGCATCGTCACGACGCACGGCGAACCGCACGCGGGCCAGAAGTTCTTCGGCGCGTCGGCGATGACGATGTCCACCGCCATCGCCTCTCGTCCCCCAACGGTCATGGCGAACGGCTCCTTCCCCTCGAGCATCGGGTGATCGACGAACCAGGCGATCAGGTCTCGGGGATGGGATCAGGTTCCCGGTCTCGTCCCACGCCTTCTCCGGGTCCACCACGCGCGTGTCAACCAAGAAAGCTATGTTCGCGGTCGGCGCCTCGGAGTTGAACAGGATGAAGAAGGTCCCGAGCTCTGTCTGCCCATTCTCGGGCTTGAGTTGGAGGAAGCCCTGCCATCCCTCGCCGAGCGTGAACGACATCGGCTTTCCGAACCCGACGAACGTGTAGATGCCAGGGGCAAGATCGCCTGCGGTGAGCGGCGACCCAGGTCGGGGTCGGACTCGTCGTGATGCTTTGGCTCGGACTGGGCACGTCGCTCTCGGAAGTCGAACGAGACAATGAGCGGTTACCGGTGGGCGCCGGAGCTCCTCGAGCTGGGCCGGCGGGCGCGGTTCGACGAGCCCCTCGATGAGGCGGCGCCCACGGTGTGGATCCTCGTCGGGGGATCGGACGCCGAGACCAGCGGCCGCATCGCGGCCTACCGGGACGCACTCGTCGGGGCGTTCACGGACGCCGAGGGGACCCTGATCTCCGGTGGTACGGGTCAGGGTGTGAGCTCACTCGCGGCCGACGTATCGTCCGCCGTCGAATCCGTCCGCTGATGAAGGGGTGCGCCCGGTCGACGTCCGCGTCGCAGCGATCGGCGGAGGGCGCCTCACGGCCTCGAGGTTCGGATCGCGCTGGCGCTCGGGGCGCACGTGGCGGTGATCGCGGGCTCCGGCGGGTCCTCGGGCGCGCTCGTGCGGGACCGGACCTGGGGAACATCCGCTCGGCTCTTGCAGATCGAGCGTTCAACGGAGGGCCTCCGAGCCTTCCTGCTGCCGAACTCGGCGTGAGTCGCGTCTCGGTTTCCAAGGCTCGCCCGCGAGCGAGAGGAGACGAAGAGTCGCCACAGCGAGAGCGACGCCCTGCCTTGGCCGGACGCGTAGAGTTCCGTAGATGAACATCAGACCTTGGACGGGCAAGCTCAGGCGAATCCACACGGGATGAGGTCCAACTCTATGTCCCCTGATGCTCGTGGAGGGATATTCGTCACCGAGGCCCGCCTCGGAGGTAGCTCGGAATGCCAACCGCGAGAACGTTGATCGGTGAAGCCGCGGCCGCGTGCCGGGCCTCTCCCTTCATCGAATCCCCTGGGGACCGCCGAGATGAGGTCGAGTACCTCTTGCACTTCGTCATGCAAAGACCGACCACCGACGAGGAGCCCATCCAGGGTCCCGTGCTGGCGAGGTTCCGCCGGTTGGTGGCCCGGCGGGTGGCCGGCGAGCCGATCGAGTACCTGACCGGGGAGGCCACGTTCCGCGGTCTGACGCTGCAGGTCGGCCCAGGCGCGTTCATCCCCCGGCCTTCCAGCGGCTTCCTGGCCGAGATGGCCATCGAGCGGGTGAAGGAACTGCCCGAGCCGATCGTCGTCGACGTCGGCACGGGCGTCGGACCGGTGGCGCTGTCTTGCGCCGCGGAGATGCCGGCCGCCGAGGTGTACGGCGTGGACATGTCGGCGAAGGCCCTTGCGTTCGCCCGAAGGAACGCTCGTTCCCTCGGCCTCTCCGGCGTCCGGTTCCTCCGAGGCGACCTGTTCGAACCCCTTCCACGCAAGCTGCGGCAACGGGTCAACGTCGTGGCCGCCCATCTGCCATACGCGGCTCAGTGGGAGATGCGCCACGTGCGTTACGAGTTCACATACGAACCGGCCGACGCCATCACGGACTCCTCGAAGAGGGGGCTCTCCCTGTTGCGGCGGTTCGTGAGCGAGGCGCCGGCGTGGCTAGCCCCCGGTGGATGGCTCCTGGTCGAGGTCGTGGACTACCGTGCCCGGGATGTCGCGACGCTGTACCGCAAGGCCGGATTCCAGGGTGTGCGGCACTTGCACGCGAAGGGCGAGTACGACCGGATCATCGCGGGGCAACTGCCGGACGCGACCTGACCCGCTCGACTCGTGGCGCGTGCCGCTCAACCAACTTCATGCTGGGTTAGCGCCTGGTCCGGTTAGCCCTCGCTCGGGCGGTGGTGCGGGAACAGGATCAGGTCGCGCAGCGAGTCGGCGTCGGTCAGCACCATCAGGAGCCGGTCGATCCCGATCCCGATCCCGCCGGCGGGGGGCATCCCGTGCTCGAGCGCCTCCAGGAAGTCCTCGTCCAGTGGGTGGGCCTCCTCGTCGCCCGCCGTTTTCAGCGCCTGCTGCAACTCGAACTTCGCGCGCTGCTCGTCGGGGTCGGTGAGCTCGCTGAACGCGGTGGCGAGCTCGACGCCCCCGATGACGAGGTCGAAGTGCTCGGTGAGATCGGGGTCGTCGCGGTGCGGGCGGGCGAGCGGTGACACCTCGCGCGGGAAATCGCACACGAACGTCGGCTCCCACAGCGTCTGCTCGACGAGCTTCTCGAACAGCTCGACCACGACCTTGCCCGG
>JALYLP010000351.1 GCA_030774195.1 Actinomycetota bacterium
CATCGCTCGCACCATGCCCGCCAGGCCGAGGTCCTTGTCCACGTCGCGCACGAACGCGCGGTCGATCTTCAAGATGTCCACGGGCATGTGCTTCAGCCGAGCGAGCGAGGAGTAGCCAGTGCCGAAGTCATCGATCGCGAGGGTGAGGCCCCACGCATGAAGCTCGGCGAGGATCTTCTGGGTGCGATCGGGTTCGGCCATAGCCGTTGATTCCGCGATCTCGACGATGATCCGGTGTGGATCCACGCCCGCCGCGTTCAGTCGGCCGAGGATCCTCTCGGGAAGGTGAGCGGACCAGAGCTGCCGCGGCGAGAGGTTGAACGAGATGTCCATCTCGAGGCCGGCGTCCGCCCACGCCCGCTGTTGACGCGCCACCCCGTCGATCACCCAGTCCCCGATCGCCTCGATCAGCCCCAGTTCCTCAGCCAAAGGCATGAACTCCCCCGGCAGCAGGAGACCCCCGGTCGGCTGCTCCCAGCGGATGAGCGCCTCCACGCCACACATCCGACCGTCCGATAGATCGACGATCGGTTGGTAGTGAAGGACCCACGGCTGCTGCTCGACCGCGCGGCGCAGGCGCGTGGCGATCTCGAGCTTCTCGAGCGGCTCCTCGGCATCCGCGGCGAAGAGCAGGTGAGCGCCGGGTGTCGTCTTCTTCGCTTCATACATCGCGGCATCGGCCTTCTTCAGAAGGGTGCCCGGATCGACCCCATCGCGGGGGAACAAGCTGATGCCGATCGAGGCACCCGCCTGGAACGCCCTCCCCCCGAGGTCGAACGGCTCGCTCATCGCCTCCCGGATCCGGTGAGCAACCGTTTCAGGCACGAGCGAGTCCGGCTCCCCGTCAGAAGAGACAGAACCTCTCTCCAGGTCAGAGACGAGCATCAAGAACTCGTCTCCGCCCTGTCGGGCGACGAAGTCGGTGTCGCGCATGCACCGACGAAGGCGCTCCGCGAGCGCGATGAGCAGGCGGTCTCCCTCATGGTGTCCGAGCGAATCATTTACGAGCTTTAAGTTGTCCAGGTCCAAGAAGAGCACGCCGAGCCCGAGGTCGTGCCGGCGCGCGCGAGAGATCGCCATTTCGAGCGTCTCCTCGAACGCGGCGCGGTTCGGAAGGCCGGTCAGCTTGTCGTGATGAGCGAGGAACGCGATCTCACGCTCCGCGAGCTTGCGCTCGGTGATGTCGAACACGACCCCTTGAAAGACCCCCCGTCCGTCGAGCTCGTCCTCGACGACCACCCAGGAGTCCTCGACCCAGATGATCCGACCGTCTTTCCGAATCATCCGGTACTGCATCGAATACGCTTCCGCGCTCTCCTCGCACCGCTTGTTCTCGGCGATGACCGCTTGACGGTCCTCGGGGTGCACCCACTCGTACCAGGCACCTGGATCCGCGACCCATTCGGCACCCGTGTAGCCCAAGATGCGCTCGATCTGAGGACTGCAGTAGACCACGACGTACTCTTCGTCCCGCCAGGTCCACGTGTAGGTGATCGCGGAGATCTGTTCGACGAGAGCACGGAGCTTGGCTTCGGTCTGGATGCTCTCATCGTTTCGAGCCTGCAGGTCCCTCCCATCGCGCAGCGTGATCACGAGGAATCCCTGAGTGTCCATCGGGCCGACGCGCACCTCCACGGGAATCTCGGTTCCATCAGCCCGGTGACAGGTCGTCTCGTACGGTTGGTCGGCTACGTAGTCCTCGATCCCTCGTGTGAGCAAGGTGTCGAGGCGACGACCACGAAGCTCGTCGCGCGCGAATCCCGCGAGCTCGACGGCGAGCCGATTCCCGAACTCGATTCGCCCCCCAGGGGTTGCCAGGATGACTCCGTGCGGCATCGCATCGAGGAGCGGGATCGCCGAGAGCGTGTCGGCCGGGCGGGTCGCAATCTGAGTTCGGCCCGGACTCGAACTCGGGCCGGCCCGTCCCGTCTCGTTCCCCCTCATGACCTAGTACTTCGGCCCGTTGCCGGTAGGACCTTAGTCTCCCATCCGGAGGTCCATTCCACCTCCTCGCTCGGGAGCAGGGAGTTCGAGGGGTTGTGTCCCGACCGGCTGCCGGATGACCGGGGCGAAAGGCCTACGCCACGCGCAACCGAAAAGGGCCCGACCGACCACTGCGCTCGAACGGTCCTCCCTGCCGATACCTCTCATAAGACCCGACAGGAGGCAGGATGATCCGGAAAGCTCTTCGCGTGTTGCTCCCACTCAGCGTGGCATTGGTCGTTGTCGGCCCGGCCATGCCGGCATCGGCGCAGGCTCCGTTCAAGGAAACGTTCGTCGACGAGGGGATCTTCACGCTTCCGGATATCGCCTGCCCCGGCTTCGACCTGCACGAGGAGATGGTGTCCGAGGACGTGCGGACGACCACGTACTTCGACAACGACGGGAACCCCGTGAAGATCGCCACGAAGGCCAACTTCTTGGGGGTCATCACGAACTCGGCGAACGGCAACACGACCCGCGATCACGCGACCTTCACCGAGACCCTGGACCTCTCCGCCGGGACGGATACCGTTTCGGGCGTGAGCTACCACTACATGGTTGCCGGGAAGGGCGAGGTCTACGCCGAAGTCGGGCACAAGATCCTCGTGACCGACACCGGCGAAGTGACCTTCCAGGCCGG
>JALYLP010000352.1 GCA_030774195.1 Actinomycetota bacterium
CCCCACGCCCGCGTACTCGAAGTCGACCAACCACACGTGGTCGCCGTCCAGTAGGAAGTTGGCGTTGAGGAGATCGTCGTGGCACGTCGTCTCGGGAGCCGGCGCGAACGAGAACGCATGCTCGATCTCCGTCGCGACCGCGTGTGCCTCCCGGTATTCGACCGGAATCGGAACGCCACGCGAGGCGGCGAGGTCCCGATATCCCTCGACGATCCGGAACACCGGAAACGTCGCGGGGATGGGCGGACACCGGTGGAACCGCCGGATCGCGTCCACGACCAGGGCGAGGATCTCTCGCTTCCGGAGATCCTCCGCGGGGATGTTCACTCCCAGAACGAACCGCGTGATGAGCACCCCGCGGTGCGAAAGGAAGGCGACGACCTCCGGGCCCACTCCGGCCGTCGCGGCGGCAAGCGCCGCCTGATGCTCCGCGGCGCGGTCGATGCCGAGAAGCTCGGTGTCCCGGCCGGGCAGGCGAACCACGAAGGACGAGCCGTCGACGTCGACCCGGAAGTTGCGGTTCGTGATGCCGGCCTCGATCGGTACGGCCGCGATCCGGCTGCCGGCCCAGCCCGGCACGTCGCGGATGACCGCCTCAAGCGCCGGGTCGAGCCCGTCCCTCATCGGCGTCGAGGCTACGGCCCGCGCTCGTTCGCGGTCAAGCTCGGCTGGCGCGTGGCTGATGGAGACGGAACCCGACCCCACTGCGGAGCCCACCGCTCCGGGCTGAGGCTCGCGCCGCTCGCTTGCGGGTGAAATACTCGCGTTCGTCGCGGGGGCAGAGCCACGGTGAGCCATCTGGGAGGGGACGGCATGCGTCGCTCGATCGCAGCATCCGTGTTCGTCGTGATCCTCGGCATGATGCCGATCGCGAACGCGTCCTCGGGCGGTCACAGCATCGTGGGGGGGAGTGCCGGTCCGTCTGCACCGACCCGGACGCGTTCACCCCTCGGCTCGAAGTACACGTTCGACACCTCCCAGGGGCAGTTCACCCAGGGTGTGGACAACCAGGGCTGGTATCAGATCGATCCGAAGAGTGGAGGCAACCGGAACGACAACTACATCGTAGGCACCTGCTGCGGGGGACCCGGCGAATACCGCGACTTCTTCACCTTCGATCTCGCATCGCTGGATGAGCGCGCGGTTTCGGCGACGCTGGTCCTGTACGACCCCTCAAGCAAAGGTGCTCTCATCGAAAGCATCCGCCTTTCCGACGTCGACACACCTGCCCGACGCCTCAACCACAACGACGCCGGAGATCGGACGATCTTCTCGGACCTCGGTCACGGTCAGCTGTACGGAGAGTTCGGCGTCTTCACCGACAAGCATCCACAGGTTCGTCGGTTCCGGCTCAACGAGCGAGCGGTCGCGGCGATCAACCAGGCACGGGGTGAGTATTTCTCCGTCGGCGGGCGGTTGCTGGGCCTTTCGGCTGGTGGCCGCGGCCGACACCTCTTCGGATTCAGTAGCGATCATGGCCCGCAGCGGCTGATCGTCCGAACGTCGGGAGGCTGACCCAGCTGAGGCCGAGGGCTACCTCCGCTCGCAATGTCGGGTCCCACCCGGTCGGGAGCCCGAGGCTCAGTCCTGAACCCCGCAGAACCTCCTCGCTGCGCCGTCCACGATGTTCGCGAGCTGCGCCAGCTCCGAGATGGATGCCCACTCGTCCGGCGCGTGGAAGTTCCCGCCCGCGGAGCCGATCAGCACGGTCGGGATGCCCGCCGCCTGCATCAGCGCGGCATCGGTCCACGCGTTCAGCCCTTGCTGCTCGAAGGGCCGGCCGATCACCTCGACGGCGGCGGAGTCGAGCGCGGCGAGGAGCTTCCCGTGGCCCTGCGCGCGGAAGGGCTCCCGGTCGAGCTTGACGTCCACCTCTGCGCGGAAGCCGGTGTGGGTTCCCGCGATCTCACCCAAGATCGCCTCGATCTCCCGCACGCGATCGGAGAGGTTCTCCCCGGGCTGCGTTCCGATCTCGATGCCGAGCACCGCGCGAGAGGGATACGTGGCGTAGTCGGTGCCTCCCTCGATCGTTCCGGTGTGGAAGACCGTCTTGCCGTTGGTGCTCCCCGCGCTTGCCGAGTAGACCTCCCGATCGAGGCGATCGAGACGGCGAACCACCTCCGCCATGTGCACGATCGCGTCGATCCCCTTCTCCGGGGCAGAGCCGTGGGCGGCCCTCCCGTGCACGACCACGTCGATCCGTCGCCTTCACGTCGGTCATGTCGGCCAGCCACTGCGCGTACTGCGAGTTGCCCTGGTCGTGCACGAGGTTGAACGTGAACAGGACGTCGT
>JALYLP010000353.1 GCA_030774195.1 Actinomycetota bacterium
GCGATCCTGGGGACCGCGTTGACCGCCGTATCCGAGAAAGTGTCCGGATGGGTTCCCGTCGCGTTCGGCATCAGCGCCTTCCTGCTGACGCTCGGATTGGTTATCGACCTCTTGCGCAAACCGAAGAGCTGAGCCGGCTCACTCCAGGTCGACCTCGCCGCCCTTCGAGGTGACCGTGGTCGGCGGGGGCTGGTCCTTCGCGTCGCCGCTCTTCTTAACGGAACGCATCACGATCCGCTCCAGGATGAATGCGATGACGGCCATCGCGAGCCCGACGAGCCATCGCTCCACGCGCCGGATGCCCTTGGGCCGTGGCATCTGCCGCGCACTCGAGCGCTCGTTCACACGCTCACCCGCTCGGCACCGGGAGCGGAAGGATCCGTCGGCGCATCGCTCGGCACGAGGGTGACGGGAACCGTGCCGGAGATCGTCGTGCCCGCGCCGGGAGCCGAGCGCAGAACGAAGGTTCCCCCGATCGCCGCGAGGCGGTCGGCGACACCCTCGAGTCCTCCGCCGGATCCAACGGTGGTCGGATCGAAGCCGCGCCCGTCGTCGGCAATCACGAACGTGAGCACGGTCGGGGCGCGCGTGATCGTGATCGCCGCCTCGGAGGCTCCCGCGTACTTCGCGACATTCTGGAGGGCTTCGAGACACGAGAAGTAGACGGCCGCCTCGACGTCCTGCGGCAAGCGCCCGACGCCGTCGGCGTCGACCCGAACCGGGAACGGCGCCTTCCGCGCCTGCGCATCCAGCGCGGACCCGAGCCCCTTGTCGGCAAGCAACGGCGGGTAGATCCCACGCGCCAGGTCGCGGAGATCGTCCAGGGCGGCCTGCGTCTCCGCCTCGATCTGCCCAAGCATCTCCTCCGTCTTCGCGGGGTCGCGCGCCACGAACTGGCGGGCCAGGCGCGCCTTGACGGCGAGGGCGACGAGCTGCTGCTGGGCGCCGTCGTGGATGTTCCGTTCGAGCTTCCGGCGCTCGTGATCCTGCGCCGCGACGAGCCGACGGCGTGATTCGCGCAGCTCCTCGACCAAGGCGACGTTGCGGAGCACGAGTCCCGCCTGCGAGGCGAGATCGGCCACCAACCGCTCCTTGTCCGGCGTCATCGGATCGCTCGCCGGCATCTCGACGGACAGCGCGCCGAGCAGCTCACCTCGGTCGCGGACCGCGGCGGCGTACGCGCCCGGGATCGACGGCACCACATCGCCGTCGATCGCGACGTTCGGCGAAACCGCCGCGTCGGACGGCCAGGATGCGCTCGGCCGAAGCTCCCGACCGGCGCGCAGCCACACCCGCGCCACCTTCGCGCCGGCGCCTTCGCCGAGGATCTGCGCCATACGCGGCACCACGTCCTCGGTCGCGTACGCGCCACCGACCCGCGAGGAGAACTCCGTGAGGACCTCGTACGGGTTCGCGCGGCGTCCGTAGACGAGCCTGTCGGCGAACCGGCGCGCGCGGATCCGGACGGGCTGGAACGCGAGCGCGAGGACGACCGCGGCGACCACCGCGATCGTGGTGTCGTTGCTCCCCACCAACAGGCTCCCCGCCGCCACGAAGGCCGCGTAGACGACCCCGACGAACACCGCCAGCACCCCGGCAACGACGGTCTTTCGGACGACGACGTCCAGGTCGTAGAGACGGAAGCGGAGCACGGCGACACCGATCGACACCGGAAAGGCCAGGAACCCCGCTCCGGCGACCACGGCGGCGAGGACCCCGGACCCCGAAAGGACGAAGCCGCCGACGATGATCGTTACGAACGCGAACGCGAGTCCGAACGCGACCCACTTGATCTGCTGGCGCTCGATCCCCGCCGATCGGCGGAACCGCTGGAAGAGCGAGCCGACCGACGCGAGGAACACCACCGGGAACAGCAGGCCGATCACCGAGTCGAGGATCACCCTGTGAACGAAGAATGGGTTGGCGACGTCGATGTTCTCGTTCGATCCCGTCAGCCTCGGCTGCCCGAAGATCAACGTCACGCCGACCGCAGCGAGGAACGCGATGGTGCCCCACAGCAGGGGCCGCCATCGGGGCGAGGGCAGGTGACCGTCGGGGAACAGGAGGGGGAGGATGAAGATCACGGGAAGGATCCCGAGGAGCCACCCGAAGTTGTTCATGAGCCCCAAGAAGACGACGAACGGTCCGGCGTGACCACGCACCAAGAGCCACGTGAACAGCTCTCCTGCGAGGAAGCTGGCAGCGGTGAAAAGCGACGCGTACAGGAGCATCAGGCCGATCACGTTCCTGCGGTCGCGACTGACGATCACCGAGCCGACGACGCCGAACAACGAGAACGCGACGATGTACGGCACCTGTTCGGAGATCGGTTCGTGGTTTGCGACGACGAAGGCGGCACCGACCATGGCGATCGTGAAGAAGATCGCGAGCACGAGCCACGGCCACCGGGCGCGGCGGGTATCGGTGCGATCAGCCGATGACGACACGGAACACCTCGACCGGCTCCTCGCGGCCCTTCACCATGCGGGGCCCGATCGAGGTGGCCGCGACATCGGGGGCAGCCGCGACGGTCGAGGCGGCAGCGACGATCTCCCCGGCCTCGGCTTCGGACTGCAGACGTTGCGCGACGTTCACGGCGTCACCCACCACGGTGTACTCCAGGCGGCCCCCGCCGCCCACGGTCCCGGCGATCACCGATCCGGTGTTCACACCGATCCCCAGGCCGAGCGTCTCCACGTCCGTCCCCCAGCCCACCGCGTTCAGCTCCGCCTGGCGCTGCTGCATGCCAAGCGCGCAGCGGAGCGCGCGCTCGGCATGATCCTCGACCGGGTCTGGGGCGCCGAAGATCGCCATCACGGCGTCGCCCTGGAACTTGTCGATCGTTCCGCCGTGGGAAAGCACCACCTCAGCCATGGCCTCGAGGTGGCGCCCGACGATCGTGGCGACGTCCCGGGCGGAGAGCCGCTCGGCGAGGGTCGAGAACCCGCGGATGTCGCTGAACAGGACCGAGACCACGAGCTCCTGTGGCTCGATCGCCGTCTCAGGATGCGCGGCCAGGCGGTCGGCGAGCTGCTGCGGCACGAACGA
>JALYLP010000354.1 GCA_030774195.1 Actinomycetota bacterium
ACGGATGGTTCGGATGCCCTCGGTTCGAAGTACCTCGTTGAAAGCGCCGGAGAACTTGGAGTCTCGGTCGCGGATCAAGAAGCGCACCGGCTCATCGCGCTCGTCCAGCTCGAAGCACAGGTTCCGCGCCTGCTGGGTGACGAAGGATCCTGAAGGGTTGCGGGTACTGGTCGTGATGCGGAGGCGTCGGGTCCCCACCTCGATGAAGAACAGCACGTAGAGCGTCCGCAGGAACGCGGTCTCCACGGTGAAGAAGTCACACGCGAGGATGCCATCGGCTTGGGCGCGCAGGAACTCTCTCCAGCTGGGGCCTCGCCGTGGAGCCGGGCCGAGGCCTTCTCGACCAAGGAGCCTCTTGATCGAGGTCGCACCGACGAGGATTCCGAGCTTCCGAAGCTCCCCCTGGATCCTCACGTAGCCCCAACGAGGGTTGTCTTGGGCAATGCGGCAGATGAGCTGGCAGGTCGCCGGGTCGAGTGAAGGACGGCCGGTCCTCCGACGTCCGTAGTTCCACGTCCGCTTGACGAGTTCGCGGTGCCAACGGAGCAACGTGGTCGGGGTGATGAAGAAGCATGACCAGCGGTCCTTGGGCATGATGCTCGCCGCTGCGGCGAGGAAGACCCTGTCGCCCCGCCTGAGTTTCGGCCGGCCAGCCTTGCGCTTCAGAACCTTGAGCTGATGGCGAAGGATGAGGATCTCTACGTCCCGGTCGCGCTGATCCCCCGCGCGAGCCAGGCGGAAGGTGCCACGCAGCACCATATAGAGGAGTGCGAACAGCATCCCGGCACCCTAGGGAACCGCGGTCAGATGGCGAATCCGGGTTTAGGTGCCCCTCAGGGTTCCGAACCGCAGCACATCTCGCCGTCGTGGGATCTGCGCCATCTCTACGTTGGGAACGTGTACAGCAACTCGCTCACGGAGCTCGATGCCCGAACGGGGCGCGTCGTCCGCACGATCTCGGTTCCCGACCCCTACAACTTGTACTTCACGCCGGACGGACGGCACGCGATCGATGTGGCCGAGGGCCAGGACACCCTGTACTTCTAGACCCTCGATCGTGGAAGCTCCAGGGGTGGCTCGACATCCCCTATCGCGGTCCGGATCACCTCGACTTCTCACGCGACGGTCGATACCTGCTGATCAGCACCGAGTACGCCGGGGTTGTCGTGAAGGTGGGGATCCACCCTCGGCGTGTGCTCGGGGCGCTCACGTTGGGCGGCAGCCTCGTGGACGTGAAGCTTGACCCGAACGGAACGGTCTTCTACGTCGCCAACCAGGAACGCGGCGGCGTGTCCGTGGTCGATCCGATCCGGATGCGACAGGTGGCATTCATCCCCACGGGGAGCGGTGCCCACGGGTTAACCGTCGCACGTGACGGGGTCCACCTCTACGTGTCGAACCGCCTCGCCGGTTCCATCTCCGTGATCGACACACGGACCCGCCGCGTCATCGCAACGTGGAACGTCGGTGGCAGCCCGGACATGCTGCAGGTCTCGACGGATGGGAACGAGCTCTGGGTCTCGAACCGCTTCGACGCGTCCGTGTCGGTGATCGATACCGGGTCGGGCCGCGTGATCCACGTGATCCCCGTCGGCGGTCACCCGCATGGCCTCACCCTTTTTCCACAACCGGGTCGATACAGCCTTGGACACAACGGCGTCTATCGTTGAGCGCGCCGCCCCGTCTTGAACCGTTGATCGAAGCGCATGTCGCGGAACGGGACCGGGAACAGACAGATCCACCTCGACTGCTCGAGATCGACCCCAGCAACGCAGACGGCTTGACCGTGCCTCCGGCCGATCGCGGGGTAGGCCTTCACCGTCACGAGGATCCTCAACGTCTGGCGCTGCACGCGTGAAGTGTCGGTGTGCCGCCGGTATCGCTGCGAGCTCGGCAGCCGGTTCATCTCGAGGCGACTGAGGATCCGCGCGCGGTGCGCTGGGCACCGACACCTTCGGACCGGACCCCGGAGACGATCCCAACTTCATCGAGACGTGGCTGACGCTCCACCGCCACCGCTTCACGCTCGAGAACCTGACGAACCTCGACGCGATGCCCACGACCGGCGGGTGGATCGTGATCGGCGGTCCGCGGAACGGGCGCGGCTCAGGAGCGCCGAGCTCGATCTTCGGTCTGATGCCGTAGTCGCGGTCGTGATCTTGATCGCGGCTATGGCCCGGGCCGCGATGCCCGGGTGTTCCGGTTACAACGGCAGCGCGTTCGCGGTCTGGGCGCCTCCGAGTGGAGGAAGGCCGTACCGAGCCTCGATGGCCGCGAGGATCGAGTAGTGGGTGTACGGCGTTGGATCGACGGAGCCCGGCACGACGCCTGGTCCCTGTTCGGCCGCGTAGAGGATGCCGGACTCGTCATACGTGATGATGACCGTTGCGCCGGCAGCCACCATCGCGGGCACCCGTGCGGCGAGCCAATCATCGCCCCGGCGCAGGAGCTCGGGCGAATCCTCGAGGCAGTTCGTCCACCGGGTGTTCGTGGACCCGTGTTGGTCGTCGCAGATGTTCGGGGAGATGAACGAGACGGCGGGCAGCGCTGCAGGATCGAAGGAGCTGGACGGCAAGACGTGTGAGGCGCACAGAGCTGGATCGCCGTACACGGATGGGAACGGTGTGGCCGGATTGTGTTTCAGAGCATACGGACCGTCCGTGGCCGGATCACCATAGGTGACGCCGGCATAGCACGCGGTCGGCATCCCTTCCATGTAGACGCCCCAGCTCTGTCCAGCGTCGCTCAGCTGGTTCCACACGGTCGTGGGGCATGCGCTGCCGATGCTGGGGTCGCCCGCAATCACGACGTCGCTCGTTGACCCGCACGACGACCCTGCGGCGATCTGGAGATAGTCGGGCAGCGATGGACCTACGGGGTCGCCCTCGCGGTAGTTCGTGAACGCGCGACCCTGGTTGTAGAACTGGTTGAGGTAGGGCGTAGCCGTGTTTCCGAGGATCGTAGAGGCCGACTTGTTCTCCATGAAGATGATGACGACGGGGTTGGGGGCAGTTCCCGATGACGGCGTTACCACCTCCAACGGAGCCGACACGGCCGAATGGTTCCCTGCTCGGTCGAACGCATCCACCGTGTAGGTGTATGCGGTCGACGGCGAAACGGTCCGGTCGTTGAAGCTCGTGGTCGTCGTGGTCGCGAGTGTGACGGAGGGCGCTCCCGAGTCCGATCGATAGACGGTGTACCCCGCTACGGCTCTGTCATCCTGCGATGCGTTCCAAGTCAGGGTCACTGAGGACGCCGAGATCGATCCTGCTGCCAGGCCCGAAGGCTGCGTTGGAGGGTCGACGTCGGCCGGAGCGTCGGCGACCACCTCATCGAACACCACGTTGAATGTGCGACTGATCGCGTTCTCGCCGAGCTGAAGACGACCGATGGAGATCGTCCCGAGCGACTCGACCTTGCTGATCTGCGGGGTTGCCGGATCGTCGAGGGCGACGTCGATGTGCCCGGCCGACCCGTTGATGAGCGCATGCACCACCACGTGATGCCAGACGCCTTTCGCCGGCGCGACTGAGATCCGGGTCGTCGTGCCCAACACGTCGTTCCGCTCCACCAGCCTTCCGGTCTTGTTCAGCGAGAGCGTCACCAGATTCGAGCCCGAGGCCGTTTGGAGCCGGAGGAGGACGACGACCGTGGACTGGCTCACGACGTCGAACCGGGTCCCGACGGTCACCTCGGGGATCGCGGAGGGGAGCTGGTCGTACGCGTATGCTCGGGTGCCACTGCCTTGAGCACGCGCCGCCCACGTCCCGGCGAACACGTCCTGCTGCTGCGCAACGAGGCCGAAGTTCGCCGTCCAGTTCGACAGGTCTCCGCTCTCGAAGCCGTCGGCGAAGATGGTCGAGGCCGCGGCCGGCGTATCGGCTACGACGACGGTAACGGAAACAAGAAGGGCCCCGAGGACGATCGCGGCGATGAGCCGCCGCCCGTGCCCGACGAGCACCGCCCGTTCGATCGCGACCGGAACGATCCGCCTGTCCATCGTCTCTCCCTTCCATGGGGGGTGGAGAAGGGGTAATCAGATCATCATTCGGACTCCCAACCTACTCTCCCACCTCCCGCCCTGCTGGGTCTGAAGATCCGTGGGTCAGGCGGAGTCGAACACGGACTGGCGCGTTGAGCTACGCCTTCATGCGTTCCCCTGATACCGCGGACCGCTCGATGGCGGCGATGACCTCGTGGCGCCGGACGGCGTCGCCGAAGTCCGGCACGGTGTGCGTCCCATCGTCGATATCTGCCGCGAACGCCGCGTAGGCACGCCCGACGTTGTAGGCGGGCGCTCCTTCCAGACTGGCTAGGGCGGGCCATCTCTGTGTCAGCGCCGCCGGGACGGCAAGCTCGGCGGGCTCGTTCCGCCCGTGTGCTCCCGCCACGGACAGGGGAAAGATCTGGGGCTGGGCTTCAGCGGCGGTGATCCGGAGCGTTCCGTCGGTTCCGTTGATCTCCCACAGGAACCCGGTACCGCCTGCCACGGCCTCACGGACGTGGACGCTGGCGGTCGCCCCCGACATCAGCGCGCTCCACGCGAACTCGGTCAAGATCATCGACCTCGCGCAGGAGCTCCCTCAGTTGTTCTCGTTCGGCGACGTCATGCCAGCGTCGCAGGCCTTGAACCTCCGGAGGCGCCTACGGAAGCTCGCGCTCGAGCCGCTCGGCGCCGAGCTCTCCGATCGATCCCCGTTCCGTCTGTCCCCCACTTAGCCCACTCAGGACGGCCCTGATGGCCCTCGAGATGCCGGA
>JALYLP010000355.1 GCA_030774195.1 Actinomycetota bacterium
GTACAAGATCGCTGGGGATAGGAACGCCGGGCAGCGGAAGGTCCTCGAGCGCGAGCTACGCGCGCGGGTAGGGGAGCGGAGCACCGTGCTCTCGGGGGCACCGTCAACCGAAGTCGCGCTGCGCGAGTGGTGGGAGGACGCGAGCGTTCACCAGCGCAACGCCCTTACAGCCACGGTGATCTCGGAGATCCGCGTCGAGCCGGCGGTCCGGGGGAAGCGGTTCACGGCCGAGCGGCTCGGGCTCGCGTTGCGGGGCTAAACGTAGATGATCGGGCCCTGCCGGTAGCTGCTCATGGAGACTTTCTCGTCTCGACCGCACACCCGACACTTCACGCGCAGGTAGACGCGCCCCTCGAATTCCTCGTAGCTGAGCCGACCTCTGTGCGGTCTTAGGCCACGGGCGATTATGAAGGGGGCGAGTCCCTGATCGGTGCGGACAAGCGAATACCGGCCGAGCCCACCCTCACGGCAGGCGGCGCAGCGATGGGGTACGAGACGATCGCGAGGCACGCGCCCCGGTCGGGCACCCATCCGTTTACTGCGTTCAATCGCCGCATCTAGGTTGATTTCCACGAATCTCTAAGAGTATCATCGGATAGTTACGCCGCTGTGATTCTGACCTGAGCCGCTGGGGTCTCACGACCACCAGGGCAGGGCGAGGAGCCGATTACCTCGTAGCAACCCGGCACCTGGCACCCCGGGAGGGGCAGCCGAGGAGGTGCTCGGGTTGTCGGAGTTACTGACCTCGACGGACGTCGCGCGCTTGCTGAGCACGAGCCGCGAGCACGTTCGCGTCATGGCCCGCCGCGGCGAGATTGCATCGGTGCGGCTGAACGCCAAGTTCCTCCGGTTCCGCCGCGAGGACGTCGATCGGTTCATCGCGCAGCACCTCGAGGGGATCAACGTCGAGGTCGCCCGCGCGTATCTCGAAGCCCACGGTCAGCCCGTCGAGATCCAGAACCTCGCGGTTCTCGACAGGGCTGCTGCCGTCGTCACGGGCGGTGAGAAGCGGTGAGCCCCCCGACAACGGGGGGGCCGGCCCGTAGGCCGACCCCCGAGAAGTCCGCGGCCCCCAAGCCACCGGCTCCGCGTTCGATTCTACGTCGGGCCGAGGACGTGGTCGTCCAGGGGCAGCTCGATCTACAGGAACAGGCGTTCGCCGCGACAACGCGCCTGGTCGCTCGACTGGCTGACCGGATCGGGCGCGAGGCTCGATGTGAGGAGTCGGTGGAGATGGCTCTTCTCGGCGATCGTCTCGCGTGGCTGGAAGCTGGTCGTCACACCCACTGGTGGTTGAGGGCACTGCTTGAGCACCGCCGTCTGTACCCGAGCTGTAGCTGCTACGAGTGGTGCAGGTGGTCGGCATGAAGACCACCTACAGGGACATGGGCCCTCGAGGCCCCTACGCCAAGACCCGTAAGTTGATCCAGCGTGCCGATGAGATTCTCCAGCACTACTACCGCGCCGGGGAGGGGTTCGCGCTCACCCTGCGCCAGCTGTTCTACAAGTTGGTGACGGAGAACCTGATCGCGAACAAGCCGGAGGAGTATGAGCGTCTCGGCCAGGTCATGTCCGACGCTCGCTACTGGGGGCTCATCGACTGGGACATGCTCATCGACCGGACCCGCACGATGTGGGACTTCCCCTACCGGGACGACGAACGAGACGCGATCGAGGTCGCCGCTCACGGGTTCATGCTCGACCCCTGGACCGACCAGAAGCAGCGGGTCGAGGTCTGGATCGAGAAGGACGCCGCCATCGGGGTCATCCAGTCCATCTGCCGCGACCTCCGAGTGCCCTACGGATCGACCCGGGGGTATCACTCGACCAGCGGAGTGAAACAGGGGGCTAGCCGGATATTCAAGATCCTGACCGGCGGCGACCAGAAGCTCCTCGCTCTGCACCTGGCCGACCACGATCCTTCCGGTTGGGACATGACCCGTGATCTCCAGGGCCGGCTACGTGAGATCGTGTCGGCGGACCTGGGACGGCAAATCCTCGCAACGGGCGGGTTCGAGGACCGGGCCGACGCTCTGGGTGAGGGCGGTGCCTGGTACGAGGACAACGTCGAGATTCGTCGGCTCGCCCTCAACGTGGACCAGGTCCAGGGCCTCGATCTCCTGCCCCAACCGCTCAAGACCAAGAACGGGATGTTCTCCGACACGCGGGCGAAGCGGTACGTGCAGGAGACCGGCCGGACCGAGGGGTGGGAGCTCGACGCCCTCGAGCCCGTTTACCTGGCCGACCTCATCCGGGAAGCCGTGGTGTCGGTTCGTGACGAGGCCGCATGGGACGCCACCCTTGAATGCGAGGAGGTTGCGGAGGCGAATCTGCGGCTAGCCGCCCTTTCGTGGGATGCACCGAGCCGGATCCGCGCAGTGGAGGGGTCGCCATGACCGACCTCGCCATCGAGCTCGTCGCGATCCTCGACATGATCGAAGCCTTCTTGAAGAGGTTTGTCGTGACGGGTGCCGACCAGCTCGTGGCG
This sequence comes from Actinomycetota bacterium, assembly GCA_030774195.1. Lineage (GTDB taxonomy): Bacteria > Actinomycetota > UBA4738 > UBA4738 > HRBIN12 > AC-51. The sequence continues at coordinate 2,489 of JALYLP010000355.1, forward strand.
GCAACGCTGTGGGTCGCGCACACCTACACCTTGGATGCGTTCGACGTGACGCCGCGGCTCGCGATCACGTCCCCCGGCCGGCGCACAGGCAAGACCCGGTTCCTCGAGGTCCTGGGGATGGTCGTGAAGAACCCGATGATGACCAGCTCGGTCTCCCCGAGCGTGCTGTTCCGCACGATCGACGCCGGCGCGACGACGGTGCTCTTCGACGAGGTCGACGCCGTGTTCGGCAAGCGGGACGGGAACGAGGATCTCCGGGCTCTCCTGAACGCCGGGTTCCAGCGGGGCGGGAAGGTTCACCGCTCCGAACCGGAGGGTCGAACGTTCAAGCCCACGGGGTTCGACGTGTTCGCTCCGGTGGCCCTCGCAGCGATCGGGATGTTGCCGGACACTGTGGCCGACCGCTCGATCCACGAACGCATGAAGCGGCGCACGGCCGAGGAGAAGGTGGAACGGTTCCGCCGCCGCCTCGTCCGGGTTGAGGCCGACGAGATCCGCAACGCGTTGGAGGCGTGGGCCCCCGAAGCGATAGAGCGGCTCCGGGAGGCCTGGCCGGTGCTCCCCGATGATCTGGACGACCGCGCCGCCGATAGCTGGGAGCCGCTACTCGCGATCGCCGACCTCGCCGGCCACGGCTGGGACGGGCGTGCTCGGGCCGCGGCGTTGGCCCTTGCCGGGGACCGCGACGCCGACGAGGAGAGTGTGGGGACGCTCCTGCTCGGCCATATCCGCGATGCCTTCGGCGATCGAGACCGAGTCACGACGGTCGAGCTGCTCGAGGAGCTCGTCCAGCGCGAGGACGCCCCCTGGCCCGCGTGGTGGGCCACCGACGTGGAGGCGGGTCGCACGAAGGGCCCCGGCTC
>JALYLP010000356.1 GCA_030774195.1 Actinomycetota bacterium
CGATCGCGAGGTAGTACCCCGAAAGCACCGTGAGCGGGGTGACCAGCACCCCGGCCAGCAGCGTTGCCCCGATCAACGTCCACGCGCCGGGCATCCCGGGCAGTCCGGTCGTCGCTCCGAGCGCCCACGAGATCACTCCGATCATCGTGAAGACGACGAGCGACAACCCGAGCACGATCGACCCGTCGACGATCGCCGGCGTGTCCGGACGGCCAGACGGCGTGATCACGCCGATCTGGAGCTTGGACGTGATCCGGGACGAGAAGATCCCGCCGAGCGCTCCTGCCTGTGACACGAACGGCGGGATCAACAACAGGAGGACGGGGACGGCCGTGAGCTCGGCGAGCCGCGCCTGCTGGAGACCGCCGGAGAGGATGTCGAGGATCGGGGTCAGCAGGATCGTCGCCGTCATCTCGAGCACGATGCGACGGACCCGTGGGTCGCGGGCGACGTACGAGCGGACCGTGGCGGCGACCGCCACCCCGATCGCGATGATCCCGACCCCCACGGCGACCGCCTCGTTGCGAACCAGGAACGTTGCGAGGAACAGGCTCGGGAGCGTCGTCATGTCGCCGAGCGCGGTCACCATCGGCGTCGAGACGGAATCCAGGTCCCACTCCAGCCGGTAGGAGAGCGCGGAAAGACCGATCGTGATCGTGAGCACCAGGACCGAGCCGATCGCGCCGCCGACGATCGAGATCACGGCCAGATCCCACAGGGAGATCGAAGGCTGTCCGAACAGGGCGCCCGCGAACCGTGCGAGCAGCGCGAGCCATAGGGACGACGAGAAGGTCGTGAGGATCGCCACGTCGACGTTCCGCCGCAAGACGCCGCCGGGCTCCAGGTTGATCTCCAGCACGCCGGCCGCGTTCGCCGTGCCGAGACGTGCGCCGATCGCACCGAAGATCGTTCCCTTCATCCCGACGGCGGCCGGGATCAGGATCAGCAATCCGGGGAACGCCGCGAGGGTGCCGGTGAGGTGGGCGAGCGTCAGCCCTGCGACGAAGCCCGCGGCCGTGCTGATGACGAGCGCGACCAAACCCTGGCGAAGGGTGCGGGTTTCCGACCGCCAGTAGCCGAGGAGCCGGCGGGCACGGCGGACGAGGGCTGGGCGTGGCCCGGCCATCGACACTCCTTCATGGCGCTGGACATCGCTCGTGCACCTCCGATCACCGGCTCCGTGGGGTCGGACCCGGGAGGGTCGCTCGGGAGCCCGAGGCAGTATGCCCGGGGCCGAGGTCCGAGGGCAACCCCTCAACTTCGGAACGGGTCTCCGGGGCAACCCCTTTGGGGGTCAGCCGGCCCAGTCCTTCGTGACGAACAGCCAGAAGGCGAGCCCCGCGTCGTCGCCGTAGGGCCGGAAGCGCCGCTCGATCTGCGCGTCAGAGGCGAGCTTCCGCCGCCCGGCGGCGCGGACGTAGGCCGGCCGGGTCCACGAGTCGAGGATCAGCCGTGAGCTCCGCCCGAGCGTCATCATCACGTTCGCCGCCGCGTACGGCCCGATCCCGGGGAGCGATCGGAGGCGCATCTCGACCTCCCCGTCGGGGACGTCGAGGCGCGACGCGTCGGCCAGGACCTCGAGGTCTACCTCGCCGCTCGAGACCAGCTCCGCCAGCCGGACGAAGTAGGGAGCGCGGTACCCCGATCGGACCACCTCGCGGTAGAAGCGCTCGTCGCGGCCGGCCATCGCGACCGGCGTCGGGAACGCGTTCGCGAGCGGGTCGTCCGCGAAGCCCGCGGCCGGCTCGCCCAGCTCGCGCACCAATGCGTTCACCATCGTGGTCGTGAGGCTCCACGAGCAGTTCGTCGTGCAGAGCGTCTTGACCACGTCTTCCCACACGGTAGGGGAGCGCAGCATGCGCCCGGCGCCCGCCGTGACCCACGCGAGCTCGGGATCGGCCGCGGCGAGCGAGTAGAACGGCGAGAGGTCCTGATCGAGCCGAAGGACACGCGCGGCGCCTCGGGCGATCGCGTCGCGGGTCGCCAACGATGTCGTTGCGCGGCCGAGGATCTCGACCCGAGCGGAGCCGCGCTTGCCGTCGTTGGCCTGCGCGATCCGCACCCTGCGCGGCATCCCGCGGGGCGTTCGAAGCGTGAGGTCGAGCGACCGGTTCACCTCGTCGATCGCCATCGGCGCCAGGTCGTGGAACCCGTGCGAGATCAGCGTCCGCCAGAGGTCGACCCGCTCGCCACCCGGGCCGCGGAGCGGGAGTTCGATGGGGTCGGCCGACGTCACGCCGTCGTGCGCTCCCGTTCGCGGTACGCGCGAACCTTCGCTCGGTTACCGCAATCTCTCATCGTGCACCAGCGACCGGAGCGGTTCTTCGATCGATCCCAGAACACGGCGCGGCAGGTGGGGCTCGAACACTCCTTGAACCGGGACCACGAGCCGTCGAGCTCGGCGAGGAACGCGACGGCCAGGATCCGCCCGACCGCGCCCCGGACGCCGGCCGCCTCCGGCCGGAGTG
>JALYLP010000357.1 GCA_030774195.1 Actinomycetota bacterium
GAAGTCCACCAGGACCGATCGCACCGCAGGCATCGGTGCAGGGTACCGACCTGGGAGGATGCCGATGGTGAACCTCGAGCAGCTCGGGCGCGCGATGGCGGCGGCGCTGCGCGCGAAGACCCTCTCCGTTCCCGGCGGAGAGGTCACGCAGATCGATGGCCTCGAGGTGTACCTCTCGCATCTCCCCGATCCGGGAGAGAACTTCGCGTTCGTCGCGACAGAGCCGGAGGATCCCGGTGCGGCGTTGGCCGACGCCGAGGCGGTCCTCCGCTGGAATGGCATGCCGTTCGGGATCGGCGTGCTCGCCGGTCGCCACCCCAGCGTCGATGCGGCGGTCCGCGCACGTGAGCATCACGTCCTGTTCGAGGAGCCGGTGATGACGACCCGCGTCGCCGACCTCGCCGATGTGGCACTAGCGCCGGACGTTCACCTCGCCGAGGCGGGACCCGAAGATCTCTCGGCAGCCGCAGCATTGGACGCGGTCGCGTTCGACGGAAACGTCGATGTCTCCCGAGGCATGTACAGCCGTGGGCTGCTCGACGTCGCGCACGTCATCACGGCGAGGCTGGACGGAACGATCGTCGGGGTCGCGACCGGTGTTCCCGCCGGGGGCTCGGTCGGGATATTCGGTGTCGCCGTCGCCCCCGAAGTTCGGCGGCGAGGGATCGGGGCCGCGCTCACGCGCGCGGCGGCGCGTGCAGGGGACGGGTCCGGGACCGCTTGGCTCTCCGCCCGCGGCGAGGCCGCACGCGTCTACGAGCGGCTCGGGTTCCGCGAGGTCGGACGAACCGAGATCTGGGTGGGCTGAGCCTCAGGCGGGTTGATCCCCGCCGATCGCGCCGTCGACGATCGTGCGACCGTCGAGCGGCTGATCGAGCGTGACGATCGTCCGCTTGAAGACCCCGATCGCGATGCAGGCGACCTCCCCGGCGGACGGGTCGTGGCCCTCGAACAAAGTGATCGTGACGGCATCCGCCCCGTACGAGACGTCCACGTGGTCGAGGACGGCACAGGGCTCGACGCCCGAAGTGAAGTCGACGATCACGGTGCGCCCGTCGTCTCGGACGGTCGCCGTGTCGAACGGGCGTGCGTGCACGTCCGCCATCCCCGGCGTCGGCTCGACGACTTGCGGGTGGACGACCGGTGGCTCGTCGTCGGGGCACGGTGTGAAGCCGACCGAGGCATCCGGACCCGTGCCGCCTGTGACCGTCGTGCCGCAGGGTGGCGCCCCTGCCCCCGTCCCCGGCGATGGCTGGGCAGGGTCGCCGCCGATCGCACCCGGCGCCGAGCCACCTGCCGAGTGCTCCTGCGTCGCGGCATCGGATCCTGCGGCCGAGGTGGCCGCTACGGCGCCGATGATGACGCTGACGGCGAGGACCAGCGAGATCGTGACCGTTTTCGGCACGTGCGCCTCCTTGATCGGTGCGGTGCAGCCGTCCTCCCGGATCTCCTTTCGACGCCCTCAGGGGACGCTCGGGTTCCCGCTTCAGCTCGTGGCGTCACGGACCGAAACCAGACCGGAAGGGTTCTTCCCCTCTGGAGGGCTCCCGATGAGGACACGACCGGTCTCCGATCCCGCGCCGATCCCGGCGGGCATCAGCGTCCTCTGCGCGCTCGCGCTCCTGACCGGTTGGCTCGTCCTCCGCGGCGCGTCCTTCGCGCTCGCGATCCCGGCGAACGCGGTCTTCGTGACCGTCTCCGTCGCACTGCTCATCCACCGACCTCGCCGGCGTCGCTGAGCCGCCGGAAACCTGTCGGGAACCGCCCGTATACTCGGCTTCGGCCGTGCTAGGCGGGGAGCCAGCGGTGCCCTGTAACCCGAGATCCGCTTCATGCGGGGCTGAATCCCCGCCGGAGGCCCGCGGGGCCCGAGGCAGCACTCGGCGCGGGGCGTTGAAGGTCGGGTCCTACGCGACGTCGGACCGCGAACCGGGTCAGGGCGGGAACGCAGCAGCCCTTAGCGGTTCCCGGCGGGTGCCGTGGGGACGCCTGGCTGGAGCCTGCCGCGCGGGAACGCGCTCGAGTCTCACGGCGTCGATGGCGGGTGCACGGCCTATCTTCTTCGTGAGCGAGGGAGCGGGGACGGCGTGCCAGAGGACGAACGGCCAGAGAACGAACGGCCAGAGAAGCAGCACCAAGCCTTGTACCGCCGATACCGGCCGCAGACACCTGCCGAGCTGCTCGGTCAGGATCATGTGGTCCGTGGGCTGACCGGAGCCATCCGCGAGGACCGGCTTCACCACGCGTTCCTGTTCTGCGGACCGCGCGGGACGGGCAAGACCTCCACGGCGCGGATCCTGGCCAAGATGGTCAACTGCGTGAACGCTCCCACCGCGGAGCCGTGCAACGTCTGCGAGCAGTGCGTCGCTATCCGTGAGGGGACGCACGTGGATGTGGTGGAGATCGACGCCGCTTCTCATGGTGGGGTCGACGATGCTCGTGAGCTTCGCGAGAAGGCACCGACCGCACCGATGGTCGGTCGCGAGAAGGTCTACATCATCGACGAGGCGCAGCGGCTGTCCCGCGAAGCGTTCGACGCGCTGTTGAAGCTCTTCGAGGAGCCGCCACCCGGTGTCCGGTTCGTCCTCGCCACCACCGAGCCGCACAAGATGCCGGCGACGATCGTCGGACGGTGCCAGCGGTTCGACTTCCGGCGCCTCACGATCGAAGGGCTCGCCCAGATGGTCGAGACGGTCGCATCGTCCGAGGGCGTCGCGGTGGATCCGGC
>JALYLP010000358.1 GCA_030774195.1 Actinomycetota bacterium
TGCCCGCAGCGACCGCGGTGCGCGACGCTGAGTTTCCGGGCTTGGAAGGGCTGGGGTTCGGGGCCTTCGCAACCTCCATCGTCGTCGGTGCGTGGTCGTCGAGGAGCGCGACCCGGACCGCTCCGTGGCCCGTGTAGTACGACGCGTACGCGGTGTCCCCTGTGCTCGATACCGACAATCCCAACCCCTGTGCCTTGGTCTCGACGACGTTCACGACCCACTTCGACCCCTCAGGGGTAGCGGTCTCCACGGCGTCCTTCGCGGCGTCGCCGAACACCACCACGGGGTTCCCGCGGACAACCGCGATCCCGGTCGGTCCCGGTTCCGGGCATCCGTCGCAGGGTCCCGCGGTCGCGACCACCTGGTCCGTCCACTTCGAGCCGTTCAGCGTCGCGGCGTGGACCTCCAACCCTCCGGACCCGAGCACGGAGAACGCAACCCACGGGTTCCCGTCGGCGTCGAGCGCGATCCCGGGCGCGGAGATCGGACCCGCGAGCGACACGGCCGTGCCGTAGTTGAAGACCTGCTCCACCGTGGATGTGCCACCGGCCTTCGTGGTCCCGTAATAGACCCCGTCGCGCATCGTCCACGCGGCATGGACCGTTCCATCGGAGCCAACCACGACCGCCGTACCGTTCGAGTCGTCGGCCGTCAGCTGGAGGTTCTCGGTCGTCACCGGCCCGAACGGGATCGTGATGCCTTGCGGCAACCCCGCCTTCGGCTTGGTCTGCTCGATCGCTCCATGGGTCCAGACGCCGTTCGCGTCGACCGAACTCAGAAGGACCCCGGGCAGGAAAGGCGACCCGATCGGCCTCGGGATCGGGATCTCGCCCTCCTTGACGACCGCCGGGAAGCCGAAGTACGTGACGTACGGCAGTCCGTCGGCGCCGAGCGCGACCGCTGAACCCAAACCGACGTTGTCTAGGGAATCGGCGACGACGGGGAGGAAGCGCATGCCACTGCCGAAGTTGATCGCGGTGGCGGTGGGATTGGCGGCACAGGCGGCGGCCAGCATGGCCAGGCCCACAACCAGGGCGAAGGGTCGCTTCGACACGTCGGCGCGGATACTACCAACGCCGATCAACGCGTCGTCGATCCGCGCGCAGCTCCTGCGGTGGTAAGCGGAAGGCTCCCCAAGACCTCGGCGAGGAAGCGGCCCGTATGCGAATCGGGGTTGGCCGCGACCTCCTCCGGCGTCCCGACGGCGACGACCTTCCCGCCCTGGTCGCCTCCTTCCGGGCCCAGGTCGATGATCCAGTCCGCGGTCTTGACCACGTCGAGGTTGTGCTCGATCACGATGACCGTGTTGCCCGCCGACACCAGACGCTGGAGCACCTGGAGCAGCTTGCGGATGTCCTCGAAATGGAGCCCGGTGGTGGGCTCGTCCAACACGTACAGCGTGTTGCCGGTCGCCCGTTTGTGCAGCTCCGAGGCCAGCTTGATGCGCTGGGCCTCGCCTCCGGACAGCGTGGGCGCGGGCTGTCCGAGCTTGATGTAGCCGAGCCCGACGTCGGAGAGCGTCTGCATCTGCCGCTTGATCGGCGGGATGTTCTGGAAGAACTCGAGCGCCTCGTCGACGCTCATGGCGAGCACGTCGCTGATGCTGCGACCTTTGTACTTGACCTCGAGCGTCTCGCGGTTGTAGCGCCGCCCCTTGCACACCTCGCACGTGACGTACACGTCGGGAAGGAAGTGCATCTCGATCTTGATCTGGCCGTCCCCGGCGCAGTTCTCGCAACGGCCGCCGCGGACGTTGAACGAGAAGCGCCCCGGCTGGAACCCGCGGATCCGTGCCTCGGGCACCTGGGCGTAGAGCTTCCGGACGTGGTCGAAGACCCCGGTGTACGTGGCGGGGTTGGACCGCGGCGTGCGGCCGATGGGCGACTGATCGATGTCGATCACCTTGTCGATCTGCTCCCAGCCGACGAGCTTCTTGTGCCTGCCGGGGAGCAGCCGTGACCGGTACACCTTCTGCATCAGCGCCCGGAGCAGCACGTCTTGGACCAAGGTCGACTTCCCGGAGCCGCTGACCCCGGTAACGCAGACGAGTAGACCGAGCGGGATCTGCACGTTCACGTTCTGCAGGTTGTGCTCCCGCACCCCTTCCAGTCGGAGCATCCGTTCCCCGGGCTGGCGCCTCACCTCGGGGACCGGGATGGTCCGCCGGCCGGACAGGTACGCGCCGGTCAGCGACGCGTCGCACTCGAGCAACCCCTTCAGCTCGCCCGAGTAGACGATCTCCCCGCCGCGCTCGCCGGCGCCCGGGCCGATGTCCACGATGTGATCCGCCTCGACGATGGTCGCCTCGTCGTGCTCGACCACGATCAGCGTGTTGCCCAGATCACGAAGCCTGATCAAGGTATCCAGCAGCCGGCGGTTGTCCCGCTGGTGCAGACCGATCGACGGCTCGTCGAGGATGTAGAGAACGCCCACGAGTCGGCTCCCGATCTGTGTGGCGAGCCGGATGCGC
>JALYLP010000359.1 GCA_030774195.1 Actinomycetota bacterium
GCGCTCGCGTACTTCGCGACGTTCTGGAGCGCCTCGAGGCAACAGAAGTAGATCGCGGACTCGATCTCGGGCTGGTAGCGGCCCACCCCGTCGGACTCGACGGCGACCGGGACCGGGCTCTTGCGAGTCTGCGCCGTGAGCGCCTCGGGCAGGCCTTTGTCGGCGAGCAGCGGTGGGTAGATGCCCCGAGCCAGGTCACGGAGGTTCTCGAGGGCGTCGTTCGCTTCGGTCTGCAGATCTGCGAGCATCGCTTCCGCCTTCTGCTGATCCCTCGCGACCGTGGCCTGCGCGAGCCGCAGTTTCACCGCGAGAGCGACGAGCTGTTGCTGGGCCCCGTCGTGGATGTTGCGCTCGAGCTTCTTCGCGCGCTCGTCCTGCGCGGTCACGATCCGCCGTCGCGATGCTCGGAGCTCCTCGATGAGCCGCACGTTGCGAAGGACCAGTCCAGCCTGCGCCGCAACGTCGAGCACCAGCCGCTCCTTCTCGGGATTCATCGGGTCGTTCGCCGGCATCTCGAGCGTGATCGCCCCGAGGAGCTCGCCCTGATGGCGCACCGGGAACGCGGAGGTGCGCTCGCCGAACGCCGGCAGGTCGTGGCCGACCGAGGCGACGAGGTCGGGGATGGGGGCACCCGCCGGTGCAACGGCCGTCGCGACGAACCGATCATCGACCCGGAGCCAGACGCCGGCGACGTTCGCTCCGGTGCTCGCGGCAAGGAGCTGCGCCATCCGAGGCAAGACGTCGTCGGTCGAGTACGCGTCGGCGAGCCGGTCGGAGAACTGCGAGAGCACTTCGTACGGTGTCGCCCGGCGGCCATAGACGACACGGTCGGCGAGTCTTCGCGCCCGACGACGGACGGGCTGGAACAAGATCGCGATGAGGACGGTCGTCGCGAACGTGAGCGGGCTGAACCCACCCCCCGAACCCACCCCGACGATGAGCGCGGGGATGGCCACGAGCACCAGCACGTACACGAGCGTCGTGAACGCCCCGACGAGCGCGAACACGACCGTCTTCTGCACGACGATATCGAGGTCGTAGAGCCGGTAACGCAAGATGGCGATCGCGAACGCGATCGGGATCCCGAGCCCGATCGACAGAACCATCATGATCCACACGAGGTTGTTCAGGGCGCTGCTGAAGGAGCTCGCGAACAGCAACAGGAAGAACGTGACGATGGCCCCGCCCACGTACGCCACCCAGCGCATCTGTTGGCGTTCATCGCCGCGCGATCGCCGGAAGCGCAAGATCAACGCCACGATGCTGAGCAAGGAGCAGATCACCGCGATCGGCGCGCTGATCCCCACGATGAGGTCGAGGATCCTGAGACCTCCTGCGATACCGATGGGGTTGACGAGTTGCACACCGAAATCCTGCTGCGTGCCGTTCAGGATGCCGGGACGCAAGCCGAACGAGACGACCGCGAGGATCACGGCGGTGGGCAAGATCCTCTGCACCCATCGCCATCTGGGAGAGGGAGGTTTTCCGTCCGGGAACAACAGCAGCACCAGTGCGATGCTCCCAGCACCGATCCCGTAGGCGCCGGTGAGCAACTTGACCCACTCGGGGCCCGGCAGGGATCCGGGATGGGTCACGGTCGAGAAGAGCACGTACTGCTCGGCGAACGGACCGAGGGCGAAACAGAAGCCAGCGACGCCGAAGATCCAGCCGAGCGCGGATCCCTTGCGGGTGGTCACGAGCATGCCGACCGTCCCGTAGGCGACGCTGACCGCAGCGGCGATGAGGAAGAACACCGCGTCGCCGGTCGAGTACTGCCGGTTGGTGGAGGGGAAGCTCGAGACGGCGAACGCGACGTCGATCAGCGCAAAGCAGATGCCGACGATCCACAACGTCCGCGCGGCGAAGATCCTCGTGCGATCGGTCACGCCGTCTCCATTACAACCGCGACGGGGACGCGTCCCGTGATCGTCGTCCCCTGACCCCGTGCGCTCCGCACGTCGAGTGATCCTCCTATGGCGTCGAGCCGATCCGCCATACCTCGCAGACCGGTGCCGTAGTCGGTAGCACCCGCGTCGAAGCCCACACCGTCGTCCTCGATCTCGAAGGTCACGCGTCCGTCCTCGCGGCCGAGCCGGATCAACGTCCGCGTGGCTGCGGCGTACTTCGAGACGTTCTGGAGCGCCTCGAGCGTGCAGAAGTAGATGGTCGCCTCCACCTCGGGAGCGTACCGGCCGAGGCCGCCCGCTTCGACGCTCGTCGGCACCGTGGACTTGCGGGCCTGCGCTTCGAGCGCGGCCACGATTCCCTTATCGGCGAGGAGCGGTGGGTAGATCCCGCGGGCGAGGTCGCGGAGATTCTCCAGCGCAGCGTTCGTATCGGCCTGGAGCGCAGCGATCGCTTCTTGACCTTGGGCCGCGTCGCGTTCGAGCAACCCCTCGGCGAGCCGCAGCTTCACCTGCAAAGCGACCAGCTGTTGTTGCGCTCCGTCGTGCAGGTTCCGCTCGATCTTGCGCCGCTCCTCGTCCTGGGCCGCCACCAGACGCTGGCGCGAGGCACGAAGCTCCTCGATCAACCGCACGTTGCGAAGGACGAGTCCGGCCTGCGCGGCGAGGTCGCGCACGAGCTTGTCCTTAGCGGGGTTCATCGGGTCCGAGATAGGCATCACGACGGAGAGCGCGCCGAGCAGATCGCCTTGATGGCGCACCTCGACGGCGTGCTCGCCGGGCGGAAACCCGGGCAAGGTGTCGCCTGCGAGCCTCTTCGGCGCCGAGACCATTTCGTCGGTCGAGGCTGCGGGCCGCAGCTCGTTCCCGACCCGCAGCCAGACGCAGGCGATCTGCGCGCCGGTCCCTCTCGCCAGGATCTGGGCCATGCGCGGGAGTACGTCGTCGGTGGCGTAGGTCTCGCTCATGCGGTCGGAGAACTCCGCGAGCACCTCGTACGGTGTTGCCCGCCTTCCGTACACGACGCGGTCGGCGAAGCGTCGCGCACGGTCACGGACCGGTTGGAACGCAACGGCCAACACCGCCGCCGCAGCGAACGACGACACCGTGCTCGATCTCGAGCCGACGATCATCCCGACACCGCCGACCACCAGCGCATACACGGCCGTGATGAACACGGCCAACACGCCGAAGATCACCGTCTTGCGGATTACAAGGTCGAGGTCGTACAGCCGGTAGCGGAAGATCGCGACCGCGTAGGCCGCGGGAACACCGAGCGCGATCGTCGCGAAGGTGAGCCCCCCGAACACGGGGAAGATGGGCCAGTTCCTGTTCGGCCCCAGGATGAGACCGCCGAAGAAACCCGCAACGACCGTCAGCACGAAGAACGTCCCGGCGATGACGCCGACGAAGGCGAGCCACCGCATCGGCTGTCGCTCGTCCCCGGTCGACCGTTTGAAGCGACCTCGGATGGCGAGCACTGACATGAAGCCGCACACCAAGGCGACGAACGCCCCCGCTCCGATGACCACGTCCGCGAAGCCGCGCAGCGCCTCGACACCGAAGGGGTTCCGGTAGCCGGGCACGTAGTCGCGGAGGTTGTTGAACGCCCCCGGCCGGACGACGTAGCCGAGGATCGCGGCCGCTGTGCCGGCGAGCAGGCCGATGATCGCCAGCCGCCACCGGCGGCTCGGGGGTCGTCCATCGGGGAAGAGGAGGAACAGCAATGGGACGAGAGCCAACGGATAGAGTCCGAACTCCGCCACCCATGCGAAGAGCCCGACGACCGGGATCGAGCCCGGGTTCACCTTCAGGCCGTACACCGCGATCGATTGTGCGGAGGTCGCGAAGGGCACCGCGAGGCCGATGATGCAGAAGATCCATCCCGCCCAGTTACCCGGCTGGCGGGAGACGATCATCGCGCCGGTCAACAGCCACACAAGGCCGATGACGACGATGGCGACCCCGAGCGGATTGAGCCAGTTGTCGAAGACCCGCGCATCGGCGATCACGAAGGGGAGGGACCCGATCACGGCGACGAAGCCGAGACTCACCAGGCCCCGACCCAGCAGCGTTCTCGACCGGGTGTTCACCCTCGGCCTCCCGTCGGCGAGACAGGGACCCGACCGGTGACCTCCGTGCCCTCACCCGGAGCGGACCGCACCGCGAGCGAGCCTCCGGCTGCTTCTAGGCGGTCGGCCATCCCTTGAAGACCGGTGCCGTAGCCGGTCGATGCCGGATCGAAGCCGGTGCCGTCGTCGCTGATCTCGAACGTGAGATGGCCGTCGTCTCGTGCCAGTCGCACGCTCGCCCGGCTGGCACCCGCGTACTTCGCTACGTTCTGCAGCGCCTCGAGCGTGCAGAAATACACAGTGGCCTCGATGTCGGGTTCGTAGCGGCCGACGTCATCGGCTTCGACCTCGGTGGGCACGGGCGACTTGCGAGCTTGCGCGGCAAGGGCGGCGGCGAGACCCTGGTCGCCAAGGAGCGGCGGGTAGATCCCGCGAGCCAGGTCCCGCAGGTTCTCGAGCGCCTCGCTCGTGTCGACCTGCAAGGCGGCGAGCATCTCCTTGGCCTTCGCTGGGTCGCGCCCGGCGAGCTGCTCGGAGAGCCGGAGCCTGACCGAGAGCGCCACGAGGTGCTGCTGGGCCCCATCGTGCAGGTTGCGCTCGATCTTCCGCCGCTCCTCATCCTGCGCCGCGACCAGGCGCTGGCGCGAGGCGCGGAGCTCCTCGATCAGCCGCACGTTGCGCAGCACGAGTCCCGCCTGCGCGGCGAGGTCTCGTACGAGCTTCTCCTTGGCCGGATTCATCGGGTCGGACGCCGGCATCAGTATCGTGAGCGCGCCGAGCAGCTCGCCCTGGTGCCGGACCTCGACGGCATGTTCGCTGGAGAACTCGGGCACCGTATCCCCTTCGATCGCCGTGGGCGCACGCTCGAGCGGTTTCCCTGCCGCGGCTTCGGGGCGCAGGGTCGAGCCGACCCGCAGCCACACCCCGGCCGAGGACGCGCCCGTGCCGGCGCGAAGGATCTCGGCCATGCGCGGCAGGACGTCCTCGGTCGCATAGCTCTCGCTCATCCGCTCCGAAAACTCGGCGAGCACCTCGTACGGCGTGGCGCGTTTGCCATACGCCAGCCGGTCGGCGAGCCGCCTCGCGCGATCTCGCGCCGGTTGGAAGGCCACGGCAAGGAGGGCGGCCGCGGCGAACGACAGCACCGTGCTGCTCTTGGCGCCCACGATCGCGCCGATGCCGCCCACGACCACGGCGTACAGGGCTGTGATGAATGCGGCGAGGAGGCCGAACACCACCGTCTTGCGGACTACGACGTCGAGGTCGTACAGCCGGTACTTCAAGATGGCGATGCCGCACGCGATCGGGGTGCCGAGCACCAAGGTGATGAACCACAGGAGGAACATCACGTTTCCGAGCATGTTGCTGTCGTGGGTCAGCCCCGAGCCCAGGACACCGATCACGAACTCGACGAAGAACGCCACGCCGACGAAGGCGAGCCAGCGCACCTGTTGCCGGGTCTCCCCGTCCGCGCCGCGATAGC
>JALYLP010000360.1 GCA_030774195.1 Actinomycetota bacterium
GTCAACAGGACTGACAAGGGATCCGGCTCCGGCGACCCATCGTTCCGCGCCCCGAACGCCTCCACAGCGGCGAGACGAACCGACGGATCCCCGTCGTTCAACATGGGGTGCGCAATGTCGGCGGGAACTGCCGATCCGAACGCGGCCGCTCCCCGGAGCGCGAGCGCTCGGACGACGGGATCGCTGTCGTGGAGCCTCTCCAGTATGACCGGCATGCTGTCGACCTCGGCGACCTGGAGCAGGATCTCCATGCAGATCCGGCGCACCACGGGATCAGGATCGGCTGCGAAACCGGCCACGGCGGAGAGCGCCGCCGCGTCGCGCCTGATCCCGCCGAACGGCTCCTCCTCGGCGAGAAAGACCTCCGGGTTCCCGGCCCGGAGCGCATCCACGACGGCCCCCGCGTAGGACCGGCGAAGCCTCCACGTCGTGAGAGCCGCTAGTACCGCGACCGAGAGGCCGATCGCGGCGACCGCCCGTGGCCCGAGCGCACGATCGGCAAGGATCAAGATGACGCCGGCAGCTGCGACGCCTGCCTGGAGGGCGACGCCGTCGATGATCGCGCGGGTTCCGTCGCGGCGCTCCGGAGGAACCACGTTGTAGAGCGACTGCCACGCGCCCGCCCAGACACCGTTCACCCACACCATCTGGACGAAACGGAAGACGAACAGCGTCACGAACGTGATCGATGAGGCGACAACCGCGAAGCCGCCCAGGTAGAGCAGGGCCAACGCGACTACCATCGATGCAAGCCCGAACCGGGCGAACAGGCGATTGGCGACGAACAACCCGATGACGAGCGCGGTCGCGCTCGTGAGTCCCATGAACAGGCCGAGGAACCCGGAGAGCCGGTCGGCATCGGGGAACCGAGCCGTCGCCGCCCGGGCGAACAAGAACGACAACGAGAAATACAGGATCGCGAGCAGGGCGATCGACACCGACATCCAGAACAGGAGCGGGGAGGAGCGGATCGACCGCAGGCCTTCGGCGAGGCGAGATCGCACCGACACTGAGGGCCGCCGCGATCGGGAGCGAGCGGCGACGCGGACTCCCGCGGTTCGAAGCGCCGACCGAGCAAGCAGGAACGTGACGACGAACGATCCCGCCCACAGCAGCAGGAGGTTCTCCGCCCCGAGCCAGGTCGCGAGCGGTGCAGTCGCGATCCCCCCGACGACTCCGCCCAGGATGAGCGCCGAGCCGTACAGGGGGAAGAGGCGTTTGGCCTGCCGGGTGTCGTGCACGGCGCCGGCCACCCCCCAGATCACGACGCCGATAGCCGTCCAGAGCACCATCATCGAGAGCCACATGGCCGGATAGAGCCACCTCGCGCCGAACAACAGCAGCGCCCGCATCCCGAGGACGGCCACCGCCATCCCCGGCAACGTACGGACGAGCAGCCGCTGCGGATTCGGCCGCTGCAACACCGTGTTCATCGTCAACATCACCGCGGCGGTGGCGAAGCCGAGTCCGACGAACAGGTACGGCAGGGCGTCCGGTCCGAAACGCGCGAACAGCAGGCCCTCGACCGCGTTGCCACCGATCGCGAAGCCCGACCAGACGACGAACATCATCGCGAGGACCCGGACGGCGACCCTCCCCTCGCCGGGCCGGACCTTCAGCGCAGAGGAGAGTCGGGATACCGCACCGGCGCGCGCGCGGGCACGTTCGGTCGTCCCCGCACGCGACACGGTCAGCGCCCCGGCTCCGCGCGTGCGAGGGCCAGGGCTTGATCGACGGTCATGGCGCGCCCCTCCTCCCACGCGGCGCGGATCTGGTCCTCGCTGAGGGTCGAGCGGGCAGCTTCTCGTGGATCCGGGAGGTCGACCAGGACCGGTGGGGCCTCTCCACCCGCCGCCTCCTTGACCGCCGCGGAGGCGCCACCGAGACGGAGCGCTCGCACCGGATCATCCTGGACGTTCGCCTGCACGGCCAGGTTGTCGAGCGCGATCGCGATCCCGGTTCGGTTCCCCAAGCGGACATAGACGTCGATCGTTTCGAGGAAGGATCGGCGTGCCTCGGCGATGTCGCCGGCCTGGAACGCCGCTCGACCCAGCATGTGCAGCGCGTCCATCTGCCCGAATCGGTCGCCGATCGCTCGATGAAGCCGGAGGCTCTCCTCCGCAAAGCTCCGTGACTGCGCCAGATCTCCCTCCAGTCGATTGATCAGCGAGAGGATCCACAGCACGTCCCCGACTCCGCGACGATCGCCGATCTCCTCGAACAACGTCCGGCTCCGCTCCAGCAACCGGAAGGCAGCAGTGGGGTCCTCGTCCATCGCGTGCGAGTACGACATGTTGTGCGCAGCCTCGGCGATGCCGCGCGGATCGCCGATCTCCTCCCAGATCTCGAGGGACTCGGAGTATGCCTTTCGCACCGCCGGCGCATCGAACTGCCAGTAGGCGAGGCTTCCCGCCGCACCGAGCGCCTTCGCGCGCTCCGCTGTGCGGCCCGCGGCCGACGGGAGGGACAGGATCTCGTCGGCCAAGCGGCGGCCTTCGATCAGGTGACCCCGCAACTGCCAGAACCGCCAGAGGGCCGACACGAGTCGCATGCCGATCTCGCCCTCGTCGTGGTCCGCAGCCCATCGGAGCGCCGCACGAAGGTTGTCGTGCTCGACATCGAGCCGATCGAGCCATCCGCCCTCCTCGAGCTCCCGGAGGTGCGGCTCCGCGGATTCGGAGAGCTCCAGGAAGAAGGCCGCGTGCCGGCGTCGCACACCGGGCGCGTCGCCCTCGGACTCGAGCCGCTCCAGCCCGTATTCACGGATGGTCGTCAGCATGTCGAACCGCACCTGCTTGGATCCGCCTCTCCTCCGCGCGAGGCTGGCGTCCACGAGCACGCTGATCCAATCGAGTATGTCCACGTCCCCTGCGTCGGTGCCGCACACGGCGTCTGCCGCCTCCACCGTCCACCCTCCCGAGAAGCAGGACAGATCGCGAAACAGCGGTCGGAGCGGCTCCGCGAGCAGGTCGTAGCTCCAGGCGATCGCGCTCCGCAGCGTGCGATGTCGCTCCGGCAGGTCCCGGGGTCCCTCCGGTAAAAGCGGCAAGCTGCGTTCGAATCGCTCGAGCATCGCTTCGGGCGACAGGACCGAGATGCGGGATGCGGCGAGCTCGATCGCGAGCGGCAGACCGTCGAGCCTC
>JALYLP010000361.1 GCA_030774195.1 Actinomycetota bacterium
ACATCGGACCGTGGCACGACGTCTGGATCATGAGCGCGGACGGATCCCACCAACGGCATGTCACCACCGAGTTCGGGCAGTTCTTCGCGTGGTCCCCGGACGGCCGGGAGATCATGGTGGCGGGTTCATCGTCCCTCTACGTGATCCGACCCGACGGCTCCGGGAAAGCCGACGTCCCGATCGATGGGGTCACGCACCCTCTGTTCCCGGACTGGATCGCAGCTCCCTGACGCGCGAGGTGACCACGCTCGCCGTGAGACGATGGAGCGGCGCCGACCTTGGAGGATCACGATGGCGGGTATGGAACCCCACGACGTCTTCCGCCTCACGAGTGCGGGCGACCCGCGTGTGTCACCGGATGGGGCGACCGTCGTGTACGTCGTCGCATGGGTGGATGAGGAGAGCCGAGAGCTGCGGAGCGCGATCTGGGCGGTGACGTTGGATGGGTCGACCGCGCCTCGCCGCCTCACGTTCGGACCCAAGCGCGATGCGACCCCTCGCTGGTCTCCGGATGGTCGCTGGCTCGCCTTCACCTCGGTGCGCGATGGTGACGTCGCACAGCTCTTCGTGTCGCCGGTCGATGCCCCGGGCGAGGCCCGCCGCCTGACCGATCTGAAGGAAGACGTGACGGGCCCGGTATGGGCACCGGATGGATCCCGCATCGCGTTCACGGCACGTGACCACGATCCGGACGATGACGTAGAGGAGCCCGCCCGGCGGCCGCCCCGTCGGATCGACCGACTCCAGTATCGGCTGGACAAGGAGGGCTGGACGGTCAGGAGGACGCACCACGTGTGGATCGCCGGGCTCCGGGACGACGACCGTCCGACCCAGCTCACCTCGGGAGATTTCGAGGATCTGGATCCCACCTGGGCACCCGATGGCTCCCGGATCGCCTTCGTGTCGGCCCGCCACGACGATTGGGATCTTTCGACCACGTCAGACGTATACGTCGTGCCGTCGTCGGGGGGCGATCCGCAGCGGTTGACCGCGACCGAGGGCGCGTACGCCCGACCCTCGTGGTCTTCGGAGGGAAACAGCATCGCCGCGTACTTCGTGCCCGGTGCGTTCGATGATCCTCGGCACGCCCGGGTGGTCGTGGTCGATCCGGCCAGCGGCGAGCGTTCGGTACTCACCGAGACCCTGGATCGCAATTGCCTGCCCTACCCTCCGATCCGAGAGCCGCTCTGGGACGACGACCAACTGATCTTCGCGATCGAAGACGCGGGGCGCGTGCCGCTGTATCGGGTTCCCAGCGATGGCTCTTCGCCGCCATCGCCCGTGCTCGAACCCGACGGTTGGGTGACCGGGTACGACCTCGCGGCCGGCACTCTCGTGCATGCGCTCACGACGCCGACCCTTCCTTCGGAGCTCTTCGCCGGGGAACGCCGCCTGACGGACGTCTCGCGCTCGTTCCGGAACGAGGTCGCGCTCTCGGAGCCGGAGCCGTTCGTCGCGGTGGCGCCCGATGGAGCGCGGATCGACGCTTGGGTGATGCGACCGACCGACTTCGACGAGGAGCAGACGTATCCCACCGTGCTCAACATCCACGGCGGGCCCTTCACGCAGTACGGACAGCGGTTCTTCGACGAGTTCCAGGTCGAGGCCGGCGCAGGATCCGTCGTCGTGTATGCGAACCCGCGCGGTTCTTCGGGCTACGCGGAGGAATGGGGACGAGCGATCCGCGGTCCGGTCGAGGGCGGCCCGGGATGGGGATCCGTCGACTACGACGACCTGATGGCGGTCGTCGACGAGGCCGTGAAGCGGTACCCGTTCATCGACGCCGACCGGCTCGCCGTGATGGGAGGGTCCTACGGTGGCTACATGACGTCGTGGATCGTGGGGCATACCGATCGGTTCCGCTGCGCGATCTCGGAGCGAGCCGTGAACGAGATGGCCTCGGAGGACGGCACCTCCGACCTTGCCGGGTTCTTCCGTGGCTACGTCGGAGCCACGGCGTGGGAGGCGCCGGAGTCGTATGCGAGGATCTCACCGCTCTCCTACGCCGCGGAGATGACCACCCCTCTGCTGATCCTCCACTCGGAAGAGGACCTGCGGTGTCCCATCAATCAGGGTGAGCAGCTCTTCACCGTTCTCCGGAGCATGCGACGCCCGGTGGAGCTCGTCCGCTTCCCGGCGG
>JALYLP010000362.1 GCA_030774195.1 Actinomycetota bacterium
ATCGAGCCGTCGACATCCTGATCGAGATGAAGAACTCAGCCGAGGTAGCCGTCGGACTGGCATATTCCGCACTCCTGTTCAACGATCAGGCGCTCGCGGCAGAGGTGGCTAATCTCGAGGGCCGCTCGGATGTGCTGCACGACGAGCTCGAGTCCTGGGTGCTGAGGAGCGCTCAGGAGGCGCGCGACCCCGATCAGCTCCGAGGTCTCATCCGGCTGGCGCACGCGACCGAGATGATCTTCGATTCTGCCCGGGAGATGACGCGTCTCGTCGAGCAGGGTGAGGAGCTCCATCCGGTGGTTGCCGCGGCTCTGGTCGAGTCGGACGAGGTTGGATACGAGACCGTCGTAGCCTCAGGCTCTCCTGCAGACGGCAGATCGATCAAGGAGCTATCGGTTGAGACGGAAACAGGGATGTTCGTGCTGGCGGTCGAACGGGGGCGGCGATGGAGGTACCGTCCGAAACCGGCCTTCGTGTTTCGAGCCGGCGACCGCATCATCGCGATCGGACCTCCCGAGGGCGGAGAGGAGCTCGACCGGCTGGTCGGTATGGAACGGGAGCTCGCGGAGGCTTAGCCACATCCGGTGAGGGGCAGACAAAGGGGACAAAAGGAGGCTACATGACAAAAGAGCGCGCGGTCCAACCCGACGGTTCGGTACCCAAAAAGCCGACGATGTTTCAAACGATCGGGGCCATGCTGGCGGGCATCGTGGCGGTGAAGCTGTCGACCTACGTGGTCGTCACCCTGTGGCGGCTGGTTACCCGTGAGGACCCACCCGAGATAGATCAGGCGGTGCATTGGACCAAGAAGGCGGCGTGGCTCGCCCTCATCGGGGCTGCGACCGGGGCCTCTCGTCAGGCAGCTCGCGAGCTCATCAAGCCCCCCACCTCCGGCGCTGCGTAGGCGGTCCCTCCCTCACCGGATCCCAAGAGAACGGTCCCGGCAGGCTCGTCGTCTGCCTCTCCCGGCTCGGTGCCTCCCTGAGACAACGCACGATCCCGGGAGGCGGCGCGAGTGGGTCATCCCCGCCCTCGGGCACGGTAGCCTGCTGCCATGTTGGAGGACGACAAACCACGCACGAAAGAGGGCGGCGCAGCTGCAGGAGGGCGGCGCGAGGGCCTCGGCCCGGGCGCCCCGCCGGACAAAGAAAACCTCGATGAGAAGGACGCAAAGGAGCCGGGAGTGGACAAGCAGTCCTCGGACTCCTTTCCTGCTAGTGATCCTCCCGCCTGGTAAGCGCCGATGAGCATCTATGAGCTAACCGAGCGACTCGCGAGGCTGGAGAAGCTCGATCCGATCGCCAAGCCGATCGCAGATGCGGTCGGCAAGCTCATTCCGCACGGCCCCTTCAAGGATGCTCTCAGCGGGACCTGGCTCGGCCACTCACTACATCCGGTGTTGACGGACCTGCCTCTGGGGACGTGGACGAGCGCCATGTTGCTCGACCTGCTGGGTGGCGAGGAGAGCGCTAGGGCCGCGGAGATCCTGGTAGGCCTGGGGATCCTCTCTTCCCTACCCACCGCGGCCTCTGGTCTCTCGGATTGGTCCGACACACAATCTGGCGAACAGCGCGTGGGGTTGCTGCACGCGGCGAGCAACGTCGCCGCATTAGGCCTCTTCGGCGGGTCCTACAGCGCGCGTCGGCGCGGGAACCGGCGGCTAGGCGTGCTCCTCGGCCTTGCGGGTGGCAGCGTGTCTGTCGTCGGGGCTTATCTCGGCGGTCATCTCACGATGGGCCAGGGTGTCGGCACTAATCAAACCGCGTTCGAAGAGGGCTTCACTGAATGGACGGCCGTGGCCGATCAAAAGGACATCGTCGAAGGACGTTCGGTCAATGCGGTACGCGACGGGACCCAACTCGTCCTCGTCAAGCAGGGCACGAGGTTGTACGCGCTGTCCGGCCGGTGCAGCCACCTCGGTGGGCCGCTGGGAGAAGGCGAGGTGAAGGGGACGACGATCACGTGTCCGTGGCACCAGAGCACCTTCGAGCTCAAAGACGGATCGGTCGTCAGAGGTCCGGCTCGCTGCCCGCAGCCTGCTTACGAAGTGCGGACCCGCCAGGCCAAGATCGAGGTGCGTCTGAGG
>JALYLP010000363.1 GCA_030774195.1 Actinomycetota bacterium
GGTACAGCGTGATGATGAAGAGGGTGAACAGGATCTTGTTCCGGAGGTCCGGGATCCTGAACGAGTTGAGGAACGCCTTCAGCACGGCGGGATAAGGGTACCCCGGATCACCCGGACGTCATCCACCGAGCGTCTCGACCCGACCGCCGGCCGCCTCGATCTTCGCCTTCGCTGCAGCGGAGAACGCGTGGGCCTTGACGGTGAGCGGCTTGTCGATCTGTCCCCTGCCGAGCACCTTGACCGGCCGCCCCTTGTGGGCGAGCCCGTGGGCGTACAGCGCCTCGGGCGTCACGTCCGCGTCGAAGTAGGTGGCGAGCACCTCGATGTTGACGGGCGTGTATTCCTTCCGATTCGGGTTGGAGAACCCTTTCAGCTTCGGGACGCGCCGCTGATACGGCATCTGGCCGCCCTCGAAGTAGGTCGGGACGTTCTTCCTCGCTCCCGTTCCCTTCGTGCCGCGCCCTGCCGTCTTGCCGCGAGCTCCTGCTCGGCCACGGCCCACCCTGGTGCGGTCCGTCGATGCGCCCTCTGCAGGGCGGAGATGATGCAGCTTCATCCTTCTCCCTCCCCGTTCGAACGGCGCTTCCTGCCAGCGCCCACCTCTTCCACCGCGACCAGATGCTGAACCTTGGCGATCATGCCGCGGATGTCCGGTCGATCTTCCTTGACCACGCTGTGGTGCATGCGTCGGAGGCCGAGCCTGCGGACGGTGTCCTTCTGGCCCTTCGGGCGGCCGATGACGCTGCGGACCTGCGTGACCTTGATCTGACTCACCGCGAGCCTCCGGGCGATGGCTCCGTGACGCCGTACTGCTCCTGGAGGGCCGCAGCTCGCGCCGCGTTGGTCCGCTCCTCCGCAGCCGCGATCGCGTCCACCATAGGCTTCGGAGCGACCTGGTGGACCAGGCGGCCACGGCTGCGGGCGACCTCCTCGGGCTTGCGCAGCGCCTTGAGGCCGGCGACCGCCGCCTTGAGGATGTTGATCTGGTTGGAGGAGCCGAGGGACTTCGACAGGATGTCCTTGATCCCGGCGCATTCGACCAGGGCCCGGACGGCGCCACCAGCGATCACGCCGGTCCCCGGGGCCGCCGGTTTCAGCATCACGACCCCCGCTCCCGCCTCGCCGACGATCTCGTGCGGGATCGTGGTGCCCATCATCGGCACCTCGAACATCTTGCGGCGCGCTTCCTCGACCCCCTTGGCGATCGCGGAAGGCACCTCCTTCGCCTTGCCGTAGCCCACACCTACGCGACCTGCACCGTCGCCCACGACGACGAGCGCCGCGAACGAGAACCTCCGGCCACCTCGAACGACCTTCGCCACGCGGTTGATCGAGATGACCCGCTCCTCGTACGGGCTCTTGTCTTCGTTCCTGGCGTCGTAGCGTCGCATCAGATCTGCAGACCTCCCTCGCGCGCACCTTCGGCGACCGCCGCGACGCGCCCGTGGTACAAACGCCCACCGCGGTCGAACACCGCGGATGCGATGCCGGCTTCCTTGGCGCGGTCCGCGATCAGCTCGCCGACCGCTTTGGCGCGCACGGTCGGTGAGGCGCCTTTGACCTCGGTGTCGGAGGCGGCCACGAGGGTCGCCGCCTGAACGTCATCGATCAACTGCGCGTAGATATGGCGGTTGGAGCGGTACACCGCCAGACGTGGGCGCGTGGCGCTGCCCCCGATCGCCTTCCGAACGCGAGCGTGGCGACGCAGGCGCGCCGTCCGCTTGGTCTTCGCGTCCATCAGGCGGCACCTCCCTTCGCGGCCTTCCCGGCCTTCTTCCGCACGTACTCGTTCTCGTACCGGATCCCCTTGCCCTTGTACGGCTCGGGCTTGCGGATCTTCCGGATGTTGGCTGCCATCTCGCCGACCTGGGCCTTGTCGTTGCCACGAACCACGATCTGGGTGGAGGTAGGCACCTCGAACTCGATCCCGTCGGGTTGCTCCACGAGCACCGGATGGGAGTACCCGACCTGCACCTCCAGATCTTTCCCCTTCAACGCGGCTCGGTAGCCGACCCCGACGATCGCGAGTCGCTTCTCGTACCCCTCGGTCACCCCCACGACCATGTTGGCGAGCAGCGACCGAGTGAGGCCGTGGAGGCTACGGTTGAACCCCTCGTCGTCGGGCCGTTCCACCCGAGCCGTGCCGTCCTCGACGACGATCCGCATGTTGGCATGCATGGTCTGGGTCAGGGATCCGCGCGGTCCCTTCACGGTGACGACGTTGTCCCCGCCGACCGCGACCTCGACGCCGCCCGGCAACGCGATGGGTTGTTTCCCGATCCTGCTCATCGTCTCGCTCGTTCCTCGTCCGTCACCACACGTACGCGAGTACTTCGCCGCCGATGCCGCTGCGCGCGGCGTCCCGATCCGTCATCACGCCGTGGGACGTACTGACGATCGCGATCCCGAGCCCGCCCATCACACGTGGCAGGTCACCGCGTCCGCGATAGATCCGCCGGCCGGGCTTCGACACACGTCGCAGACCCGTGATGGTGCGTTGCTTGCGTGGCCCATACTTGAGGCGGATACGGAACAGCTGGTGCACTCCCTCCCCATCGCGTTCGTACCCGTCGATGAACCCTTCGTGAGCGAGGATGTCGAGCACGGCTTTCGAGAGTTTGGACGTGGGAGCCACCAGCTCGTCCTTGTACGCCGTGTTGGCATTGCGGATCCTCGTCAACAGGTCCGCGACGGGATCCGAGACGTTGGAAGAGAACTTCGTCTTCTTCGGCGTGCTCCGCGTGGTCGTCGCTGCGGTCACCATGAGGCCTTGGTCACCCCCGGGAGCTCACCCAGATGCGCCAGTTCGCGGAAGCAGATACGGCACAGGAGATACCGCTTGTAGACCGCTCGCGCCCGCCCGCAACGCTGGCAGCGCGTGTACGCACGCACCCGGAACTTCGGGTGCTTCCGTTGCTTGTTGATCAGCGCCTTCTTCGCCATCCGTCTCTACCTTCTCCGCTTCCTCAGCTCGCACGTTCCGCGGGTTCACCGGCGAACGGGAACCCGAACGCCGCGAGCAACGCTCGCCCTTCACCGTCTGTCCGCGCGGTGGTGACGATGGTGATGTCCATCCCGCGGACCTGCAACACCTTGTCGTAGTCGACCTCCGGGAAGATCAGTTGCTCGGTGACGCCGAACGTGTAGTTCCCGTGACCGTCGAACGAGCCAGGGTCGAGTCCGCGGAAGTCGCGGATCCGGGGCAACGCGAGCGACACCAGTCGGTCGAGGAACTCCCACATCCGATCGCCGCGAAGCGTCACCTTCGCGCCGATCGACATCCCCTCGCGAAGCTTGAACCCGGCGATCGACTTGCGGGCCTTCGTGACCACGGGCTTCTGGCCCGTGATCGTGGTCAGATCCTCGAGGGCCGCATCCAGCATACGGCCGTCCTTGATGGCGTCACCGATGCCCATGTTGACGACGATCTTCTCGACACGCGGGACCTGCATGATGTTGGTGAAGCCGAGCTCGTCCTTGAGCGCCGGCATCAGCTCATCGCGGTAGCGCGCCTTGAACCGCGGAACGTACGGAGTCTCAGCCATCGTGGAGCTCCGAATCACACTTCCGGCAGACGCGGACCTTGATCCCGTCCGCGTTGAGCCGGTGGCCGACCCGCGTGGGCTCGTGGCAGCTCGGGCAGATCAACTGAACGTTGGAGATGTCCACGGACATCTCAACGTCGATGATGCCCCCCTGCTGGAGCTGTTGGCCGGTCCGGGTTCGCTGCGCGCCCGTGCGGGAATGCTTCTTCGCGAGGGCGACGCCGTCGACCATCACTCGTCCCTCGAGAGGGATCACGCGGACCACGCGGCCTTCCTTGCCGCGATCCTTGCCCGAGATCACGCGAACGTTGTCGTCCTTCTTGATATCGACACCGGGCATCGCTACAGCACCTCCGGAGCGAGAGAGATGATCTTCATGAACCGCTTCTCGCGCAGCTCTCGGGCGACCGGCCCGAAGATGCGCGTGCCGCGGGGGTTCTTCGCGTCCGTGGTCAGGATCACGACCGCGTTGTCGTCGAAGCGGATGTAGGAGCCGTCCGGGCGCCGGCGTTCTTTGGCGGTGCGGACAACGACCGCCTTCACGACCTCGCCCTTCTTCACCGCGCCGTTCGGCAGGGCGTCCTTGACCGTCCCGACGATCACGTCACCCACCCCGGCGTACCGACGCGCCGAGCCGCCCAACACCCGGATGCAGAGGACCTCCTTGGCACCCGTATTGTCGGCGACCTTGCAGCGCGTCTCCTGCTGGATCACGACTACTTCGCCCTCTCGACAACCTCGATGACCCGCCACCGCTTCGTCTTGCTGACGGGACGGGTCTCGGTGATCCGCACCGTGTCTCCCACGTGCGCGTCGTTCTGCTCATCGTGTGCAGCAAGCTTCGAAGACCGGCGAACCGTCTTGCCGTACAACGGATGCCGGACCTGCCGGTCGATGCGAACGACCACGGTCTTGTCCATGCCATCGGAGACGACCACGCCGACGCGCACCTTGCGCCGGGCACGATCGCTCGCGACGTCCTTCGTCGTCGTTGGGTCGCTCACTCGACGTCCTCCTCAGCCTCATCCTCGAGCGCTCGCGCCGCCGCGATCGTGTCGAGCTCCAGCTCGATCTCTCGCTCCCGGAGCACGGTCGCCAGGCGCGCGACGTCGTGGCGCAGCTCCTTGAGCCGTGCCGTGTTGTCGAGCTGACCCGTCGCCAGCTGGAAGCGCAGGTTGAAGAGCTCTTCCTTCGCGCCCTCGATCCGGACGTACAGATCGTCGTCCGGCAGCTCTCGGAGCTCGACGGCCTTGCTCGGCATCGTTACTCACCCACCCTGGTGATGAACTTCGTCTTGATCGGCAACTTGTGCTGCGCTCGCAACATCGCCTCGCGCGCGAGTGGCTCGTTCACGCCCGACAGCTCGAACATGACGCGGCCCGGCTTGACGACGGCGACCCAGCCCTCCGGGTTGCCCTTCCCGGAACCCATGCGGGTCTCCGCCGGCTTCTTCGTGACCGGCTTGTCGGGGAAGATCGTGATCCACACCTTCCCTCCGCGCTTGATGTGACGGGTCATCGCCACGCGGCTCGCCTCGATCTGGCGGTTCGTGATCCATCCCGGCTCGAGCGCGACGATCCCGTAGTCCCCGTACTGGATCTCGGTGTGGCCCTTGGCCTTGCCCTTCATGCGGCCCCGATGCACCTTGCGGTGCTTCACCCGCTTGGGTGCGAGCATCAGGCCTCACCGCCCTCGGTCTCGGCGCCGGCGGGTGTCTCGACGGCGGGGGCCTCGACGGGAGCCGGCGGCTCAACGGGAGCCGCTTCGGCTGCCGGCGGGACCACGCTCTCGGCTGGGGCGGGTTCGGGCGGAGCTTCGGTGGGCGCCGGCTCGGCCGGGACGTCCGCGCGAGGTGCCGGGCGGGCGCCTCCGCCGCCGCGCGCACGCGCGGTGG
>JALYLP010000364.1 GCA_030774195.1 Actinomycetota bacterium
GCCCTGGGGCTCGCCCTCTCGGGCGCGATCCCCAATGCCGACGCCGCGCCGCCGGTCGTGAACGCCACGATCCTCCCGCTGCTGTTCATCTCCGGCGTGTTCATCCCCATCGGGGACAACGTTCCGAAGTGGGTCGATGTCGTCGGGAACGTCTTCCCGGTACGGCACCTCGTCGATGCGTTCTTGGGTGCGTACTACGGAAAGCCGTTCTTCGACTTCTCGTGGACCGACGTCGGAGTCGTCGCGCTGTGGGGGGTCGTGGGACTCGTGGTGGCCGCCCGGACCTTCTCGTGGGAGCCCCGGAGGTAGGACCGACCGCCGCCGACCCCGTGCTAGGCTTCGCCCGTTTCTGCCGGTTCCGGGAGGGAGCATCGATGCGCAGACCACTGTTGGGGCTCGCGATCGTGGCCTTGGTCGCCGCGGCCTGTGCGCCGAAGTCGACGACCAGCGCAGCGTCCGGCTCTCCGACGGCGCAGAGCTGCACGGTCGACACGATGAACCTCCAGACACCCGGGAAGCTGACGATCGCGACCGGCAACCCCGCGTACCTTCCGTGGTACGGCGGCAAGAGCGTTCCCGGCTCGGACTGGAAGTCGAGTTCCTACACCGGGGACCCGCACACGGGGCAGGGCTACGAGTCCGCGTTCGCGTATGCCTTGGCGCAACAGATGGGGTTCACGAAGGACCAGGTCGAGTGGCTCGGGATCCCCTTCGGGAAATCCTTCGCTCCCGGACCGAAGGATTTCGACTTCGCGATGCAGCAGATCTCCATCACGGCGAAGCGGGCGCAGGCGGTCGACTTCAGCGACGGGTACTACGACGTGAACCAGGCCTTGATCGCCGACAACGGATCTCCCGCGATCGGCGTCACCACGCTCGCCGGGCTCAAGGACTTGAAGCTCGGTGCGCCGGTCGGCACGACGAGCCTCCAGGTGATCCAGGACGTCGTGCAGCCGAACGTCGAGCCGGCCGTGTATCCCGACCTGGACACCGCGCTGAAGGACCTCAAGAACGGCCAGATCGATGGGGTCGTGGTCGACTTCCCGGACGCGTTCTATGGGTATGCGGATCAGATCGTCGGGCAGTTCCCGCCGATCGGCGGCCAACAGGAACAGTTCGGCCTGGCGTTCGAGAAGGGGAACACACTCGTGTCCTGCGTCGACCAGGCGATCGCGGCCCTGAAGTCGAACGGGACGCTTCAGCAGCTCCAGGACACGTGGCTGCAGACGGACGCGAGCGTGCCCGTCTTCTCCTGATCCTCGGGGACGCGCATGGCGGAACCGAGTCCTGAGGTCTACTTCCCCAAGGGCGGGCCGGGCGATCCACGCATGCCGCCCGGCGGAGGAAGCCGACGGCCTCGCATCCTCGGCGGGGACGCGAGCGAGCGAAACGTCTGGATCGCCGTCGCGAGCACGGCGATCTTCTTCGGCTTCTTGACGATCATCGTCGTTCGATCGCCGGGCTGGCCCGAGATGAAGCAGGCGTTCTTCAACGGCCAGGAGTTCAAGGAATCGTTCCCTTCGATCTTGCGCAAGTTCGTTCGGAACATCGAGATCTTCTGTGTCGCCGAGGTGCTGGTCCTCTCGCTCGCGTTGTTCCTCGCGGTGCTCCGCAGCCTCCCGGGCCCGGTCTTCACGCCGCTCCGGATCCTGTCGGCCGCATACACCGACCTCTTCCGTGGGATCCCGACGATCCTCGTGATCTTCCTCCTCGGCTACGGGATGCCGGCACTCAACCTGCAGGGGATCCCCGACTCCGACTTCTTCTGGGCGATCATGGCGCTCGTCCTCGTTTACTCGGCGTACGTCGCGGAGGTGTACCGAGCAGGGATCCAGTCGATCCACGGAAGTCAGACCGCGGCCGCTCGATCGCTCGGCTTGAGCCGTTGGCAGTCGATGCGCTACGTCGTTCTGCCGCAAGCGGTACGGCGCGTGATCCCACCGCTCTTGAACGACTTCATCGGTCTTCAGAAGGATTCGGCCCTGGTCGCCTTCCTCGGCGTGACCGAAGGGTTCCAGCAGGCAACGATCATCCAGCAGAGCGATTTCAACTTCACACCTTTCGTCGCGCTCGCCTTGGTGTACATCGTCATCACGATCCCGCAGGCGCGTCTCGTCGATCGGATGATCGCCCGAGACCAGCGCCGCCGTCAGGCGGGTGCGACGCTGTGACCGAATCCGTCCGCATCGAGGGGCTCCAGAAATCCTTCGACGACCTCGAGGTGCTGAAGGGGATCGACCTCGTGGTCCAGACGCACGAGGTGATCTGCTTGATCGGCGCTTCCGGATCCGGGAAGTCCACGCTCTTGCGTTGCATCGACCTCCTCGAGCCCATCGATGCGGGCCGCATCTCGATCGTTGGCATCGACATCACGGTGCGCGGGACGGACCAGGATGCGGTGCGTCGCCGGATCGGGATCGTGTTCCAGTCGTTCAACCTCTTCCCGCACATGACGGTGCTCCGGAACGTGGCGCTGGCACCGGTCAAGGTCCTGAAGCGATCGCGCCACGAGGCCGAGGAACGCTCCCGCGAGCTGCTGGACCGGTTCGGTCTCGCGGACAAGGCAGACGAGTACCCGGACCGGCTCTCCGGGGGGCAGCAGCAGCGCGTTGCCATCGTCCGAGCGCTGGCGATGAACCCGGACGTCCTCCTCCTCGACGAGATCACCAGCGCACTCGACCCCGAACTGGTCGCCGAGGTCCTCGACGTGATCCGGGAGCTCGCCGCACAGGGTATGACGATGGTGATCGCGACGCACGAGATGACGTTCGCGCGGGACGTCGCGCATCGGGTCTGCTTCCTCGATGACGGCAGGATCCTGGAGGAGGGGCCACCCGACCGGATCTTCTCGGAGCCGACCAACGAACGGACCAGGCGGTTCCTGGACCGGATCATCGCCGCCGGCCGCATGTGAGATCGGCCCATGTCGCCAGGCCTGCTTACACTGCGTGCATGCCCCCGTTCCGCGTCGTCTCCGACTTCGAGCCCGCCGGCGACCAGCCGTTGGCCATCGACCAGCTGACCGCGGCCGTCCAAGCCGGCGAGCCGGACGTCACGTTGCTTGGCGCGACCGGGACCGGGAAGACCTTCACGATCGCCCAAGTGATCGAGCGCATCCAGCGGCCGACCCTGGTGATGGCGCCCAATAAGTCACTCGCGGCGCAGCTGGCAAACGAGTTCCGCGAGTTCTTCCCCGACAACGCGGTGGAGTACTTCGTCAGCTATTACGACTACTACCAGCCCGAGGCCTACGTCCCGCAGACGGACACGTACATCGAGAAGGACAGCTCCGTGAACGAGGAGATCGAGCGGCTCCGGCACTCGGCCACGGCGGCCCTCCTCAGCAGGAAGGACGTCCTGATCGTGGCCAGTGTCTCCGCGATCTACGGCCTGGGCTCCCCGGAGGAATACGAAGGCCAGCTACTGCGCGTCTATCGCGGGACCGAGGTCCCCATGGACTTCGCGATGCAGCGGCTCGTCGACATCCAGTACCAGCGCAACCAGGTCAGCCGCGCGCGCGGGACGTTCCGCGTCACCGGCGACACGCTCGAGCTCTTCCCACCGTACGAACAGGCCGGCTACCGGATCGAATGGTGGGGCGACACGGTGGAGCGGATCAGCCAGTTCGATCCCACCACGGGCGAGATCGTGAAGGACGACATCGTCGATCACACCACGTTCCCCGCCTCCCACTACGTCGCCGGCGAGGACCGCATGAAGCAGGCCATCGTGACGATCGAGGAGGAGCTGCACGAGCGGCTCCGCTGGCTCGAGGACCAGGGCAAGATGCTCGAGGCCGAGCGCCTGCGGATGCGGACGACGTACGACCTGGAGATGCTGCGCGAGGTTGGGTTCTGCAGCGGCATCGAGAACTACTCACGGCACATCGACGGCCGGGGACCGGGCACCGCGCCGTTCACCTTGCTCGATTACTTCCCCGACGACTACCTGGTGGTGCTCGACGAGTCCCACGTGACGGTGCCGCAACTCCACGGGATGTACGAGGGCGACGTCTCGCGCAAGACCACACTCGTGGACTTTGGGTTCCGGCTCCCGTCCGCCATCGACAACCGTCCGCTGCGGTTCGACGAGTTCCAAGAGCGCGTGCACCAGATCGTCTACATGTCGGCCACCCCCGGGCCGTACGAGCTCCGCGTGACGTCGACGGTGGTCGAGCAGATCGTCCGTCCCACCGGTCTCATCGACCCCGAGGTCGAGATCCGTCCCACGAAGGGCCAGGTCGACGATCTGATGGGGGAGATCCGTTCACGGACGGATCACGATCAGCGCGTCCTCGTCACCACGCTCACGAAGAAGATGGCCGAGGACCTGACCGACTACTTGGTCGAGATGGGGATCCGCGTCCGCTACCTCCACTCGGAGGTCGACACGTTGCAGCGGATCGAGATCGTCCGCGATCTCCGGCTCGGCGAGTTCGACGTCCTGGTCGGGATCAACCTGCTCCGGGAGGGGCTCGATCTTCCCGAGGTGTCGCTCGTCGCGATCCTGGACGCCGACAAGGAGGGGTTCCTCCGCTCCGGGACGTCGTTGATCCAAACGATCGGACGAGCGGCGCGCAACGTGGACGGGACCGTCCTGATGTATGCCGACAGCGTGACCGATTCCATGAAGGCGGCCATCAGCGAGACGCAACGCCGCCGCCAGATCCAGCTCGCGTACAACACCGAGCACGGGATCGACCCCCAGACGATCCGCAAGAAGGTGACGGACATCCTCCTGTCGCTCCGTGGTGAGGATCAGGCCCCCACCACGCCGAAGCGCGAGCGTCGCCGCAAGGTCACGCACCCCGAGATGCCCACCGAAGAGCTCGAGCGGTTGATCCAGGGGCTGGAGGAGGAGATGCACCAGGCCGCGAAGGACCTCCGGTTCGAGTACGCGGCCCGGCTCCGCGACGAGGTCCAGGAGCTGCGCAAGGAGCTGCGACAGCTCCGCGAGGCCGGCGTGGCGTAGCCTTCGCCGGGTGAGCAACCTCAGCATCCGGGCACCGCTGGCGTGGCTCGGGACGGGCGGGCTCACGCCCGACGTTCAGATCGATCTGGACGGAGGCGTGATCGCGGCAGTCGGACGGGTG
>JALYLP010000365.1 GCA_030774195.1 Actinomycetota bacterium
GAGCCTTCCGTTCCGCGTTCGAAACGGCCAGCGAGCGCAGCGGCGGCCGGCCGGTGCTCGGCGGCGGCAAGAGCTACGGCGGTCGGATCGCCTCGATGGCCGCCGCCGAGGGCATGCCGGCCGCCGCCCTGGTCTTCCTCGGCTATCCGTTGCACGCTCCGGGCAAGACCGACCTGATCCGCGACGCGCATCTGTACGAGCTCACGATGCCCGTGCTCTTCCTGCACGGGACGAAGGATCCGTTCGCCGAGCCGAAGGAGCTGGCGACGGTCATCCGTCGGCTCGGCGACCGGGCGACGCTCATCGACTTCGACGGGGCCGGGCACTCGTTCGAGCGCTCGCGGAAGGATGACCCGCGGGTCGTCGGCGCGTCGCTCGCGCCGCATGTCGCAGCCTTCGTACGGGAACGGCTCTGACCCGATGCCACGGAAGAACCGGCGTGCCTCGCTCGAGTCCCTGCCGTCGCCGAACACTCGGCCACGATCGGCGGCTCCACCCTGGGCCGAGGTGCCCGGATACGAGGTGCGGCATCTCGTCGGCGACAAGGAGTACCGTTGCCCCGGCTGCGATCACGTCGTTCGCCCCGGTTCATGGCACTTCGTGGTGATCCCGGACGGCGCGGCGGACGACCGACGGCACTGGCACACCGAGTGCTGGCGCCAGGAGCTCCGTCGCCAGGGGATCCTCCGGCGGGGCGAGGACTGATCGAGCCGGTTCTCGCCTCCCGAGGACGCCGTCATACAATCGGTCCGTGGCGGATCCGGTGCGGGCGAGGATGTGGCACTGGGGCGGGCGATGGTTCGCGATGGTCCTCGATGCACCCGTGTACGTCGAGGTCACCGGGACGTCGAAGCGGTCCTGCCTGGGGGAACTTCGGAAGGCCGTCGGAGAAGATGCCGTCCTAACCGTCGAGGTCGTCCCAACCCTGGCCGGTGTCGCCGAGGCCGCCGAGATCATGGGTTGGGACAAGCGACGCGTGATCACGTACATCGACCGGGGACAGTTCCCGGAGCCCATCACGTGGCTCGCGTCGGGTCGGATCTGGCTCCGTGAAGATGTGGAGACCTACGCGCAGGATTGGCGCGCGCGACACCCCAACGCGAAAGCCGGCTCGTGAGCGGGGCCGAACGTCGCCTTTACCTGATCCGGCACGGCAAGGCGGACCGTCGCTCGTCGGGTGAGACGCTCACGACACGTGGGGAGGTCGCCGATCCGCCGCTCGACACCACGGGACGCGAGCAAGCCTCGTTGCTCGCGGGACGGTTGCGCAAGATGCCGGAACCGGCCGCGATCTACTGCTCCACCCTCGCGCGAGCGCGCCAGACGATCGCGCCGTTCGTCGAGGCGACCGGAGCGCAGGTGACCTATTCGGAGGATCTGGTCGAGTGGTTCGGTGGGGCGTGGGAGTTCAAGGAGTTCGAGGAGTTGCTCGTCGAACATCCGGAGATCCCGCGCCGCATCCTGTTGCAAGACCCCGTGTTCCATCTGGCCCCGGGAGGCGAGCCGTTCGACGCCTTCCAGGGACGCGTGGTGGGCACGATCGAGGCCGCGCTCTCCGCACATCCCAACGGTGACGTGTGGGTCGTGTGCCACGGCGGTGTGATCAACGCCTACCTGGCGTCGTTCCTCCAGCTCCATGAACAGGACATGTTCTTCCTTCCACCGAACACCAGCATCAACACGGTCAAGGTCAGGGATGACGAGCGGGCCCTGTGGTTCCTGGCCGATGACACCCACGTGACCGCACCCGAGCTCTTCCCGGACTGACGGAACCTGCCTGGCCGGTAAGGTGTCGGTCCGACCACGACCGAAGGAGTCCCACGTGAGCCTCGCGTTCCTGTCGCCCGAGTGGGCGGATGCTCTCACCGCCGCGGTGAACGCAGGCGATGCGTTCGCGCAGGCCGCCGGCGCCCAGCGTGCGCGGATCCAGCAGGTGATCACGTCGGCCGACGGGGAGACGCGGTACTGGACGACGATCGAGGACGGCAGGATCGCGATGGGGATGGGCGACGTCGATGCCCCGGATGCGACGATCACCCAGAGCTACGACACCGCGGTCGCACTGGCCAGGCGCGAGCTGTCGCCGGTGACGGGCTTCATGATGGGCAAGATCAAGGTCGACGGAAACATGGGGATCCTGATGGGTCTCGCCGGCGCGCTCGGGAAGCTCGCCGACGCGATGGCCGCGTTGGACGTTCAGTACTAGGCGGTTCCGTCCTCGGCGTTCGTGCGGTCTTCGGTCACGCTGTACGTCCCGCTCGCACGGACCAGGAGCCGGCCCGAGGCGTCCGTCACCGTTCCTTCCGCGAACCCCACCTGTTTCCCCACGCGGACGACCGAACCGACGGCCTCGAGCCGACCCGGCCGGGCGGGGCGCAGGTAATGAACGTCCAGGTCGATCGTCACGTGTCGGCGTGTCGGCCCGACGACGGTGCGGACGGCGAGCCCCATCGCGATGTCCACGAGGGTCGCGAGGATCCCTCCGTGTACCAGCCCCTGGAGGTTGCGATGATCGGGGCGAGCCTCCCACCCCAGCCGCACGTCGCCCGCAGCGGCGTGTTCAACGGAGATCCCGAACCCCGCGTGGAATGGCGACGCGGCGATGCGGCGTCGCAGGTCTTCAACGATCGCGTGGTCATCGTCCATCCGGGGATCCCGTGCGCCGCGTAGTCTCCCATGAAGCCGTTTGACGACGGCTCGGGTCCCGCCGGAGAATCCGGGGCGGCCGGGCCCGGCGGGTTCCGGTGGATCCGACACGGGAGGAGATGCGATGCCGAAGAGGCTCCGCACGTTCGCGCTGCCGATCGCCGTGATGGGGATCGTTGCCGCTGCGTGCTCCAACTCCAATACGGCGGCGGGCGATGGCAGCTCCAGCGCCGGCTGCACCTCGCAAACGAAGGTTGGTCTCGCGCTCGACGTCGGCGGCCTCGGGGACAAGGGGTTCAACGACCTCGCCTACGCAGGCATGACCAAGGCGATCTCCAACGGTGTGGTCTGCAAGGAAAACACGAAGTACATCGAAGCCAACTCCGAGGGATCGAACCTCGACCAGGAGATCCAGTCACTGGCCGAAGGAGGCTACGACGTCATCATCGGGACCGGCTTCGCGTTCAGCCCGTATGTGAACGAGCTGGCAACGCAGTACCCAAACATCGACTTCGGCGTGATCGACGGGTACGCGACATGTGGCCCAGTGTGCGGTGAGACGAACCCCATCTCCGCGATCTCGAACGTCGTGGATCTCACCTTCAAGGAGCAGGAGGGCTCTTTCCTGGTGGGGGTCGCGGCCGCCCTCAAGGCCCAGGACCTCGGGTGCAAGACCGTCGGGTTCCTCGGGGGCCAGACCGGTCCACTCATCGGCAAGTTCGAAGCCGGCTACATCGCCGGGGTCGCCCAGATCGACCCGAGCATCAAGGTACTCGTGGAGTACATCGGTGACTCCACGAAGGCGTTCAACGACCCGATCCAGGGCGAGGCGCTCTCGAACAAGATGTACGACCAAGGGGCCTGCATCATCTACCACGCTGCCGGCGACTCTGGGAACGGTCTGTTCAAGGCCGCGGCCGCGCAGCAGAAGCTCGCGATCGGCGTCGACTCGGACCAGTACAACGTCGTCACGCCGGACGAGGCGAAATGGATCCTCACGTCGATGATCAAGCGCGTCGATGTCGCGACCTACGCCACGATCAAGGCAGTGGCCGACGGCACGTTCAAGGGCGGGACGAACGAGGTGTTCGACCTCGCAAGCACCGGCATCTCGTACTCCACGTCCAATACCGCGCTGATGACGCAGGACATCATCGACACGGTGGAGAAGTACAAGGAGAAGATCCTGAACGGCGACATCGTGCCGCCGACCACCCCGCAAGGGGCCTGACGATCGAAGCGTCTTCTCCTGCGAGGGGCGGCAACGAGGCGGGGAGTGTGAGCACCCCGCCCCTCGTCTTGATGCGGGGCGTCACGAAACGCTTCCCCGGCGTGGTTGCGAACGACGACGTTTCTCTCGAGCTACGGGCAGGCGAGGTCCACGCGCTCGTCGGGGAGAACGGGGCCGGCAAGTCGACGCTGATGCGCGTCCTCTACGGCATCTACCCCCCGGATGGTGGTTCGATCGAGGTCCGAGGGAGGGAGGTGCGCATCCATTCGCCGCGCGACGCCATCGCTCTCGGGATCGGGATGGTCCACCAACACTTCGTCCTGGTGGACCCGTTCACCGTCGCCGAGAACGTGATCCTGGGGCAGGAAGGCAGCCAGCTCCTGCATCCCGACGAAGCGAACCAACGCGTCTCTGAGCTGGCAGACACGTACGGGTTCCAGATCGATCCTTCTAAGACGGTGGAGCAGCTCTCGGTCGGTGAGGAGCAGCGAGTCGAGATCCTGAAGGCGCTGTACCGGGGTGTCGACGTCCTGATCCTCGACGAGCCAACGGCGGTGCTCACCCCTGCCGAGACGAGGGCGTTGTTCACGAACTTGCGTCGGCTCCGTGAGACCGGCAAGACCATCGTGTTCATCAGCCACAAGCTCGACGAGGTCCTGGAGATCGCCGATCGCATCACGGTCCTTCGTCGAGGCAAGGTCGTAGGCGAGACGAGGCCCGCCGAGACCTCGAAGGCCAGGCTCGCCGAGATGATGGTCGGCCGACCGGTCCTGTTCCGCCTGGAGAAACCGAAGACCGTCATCGGGGAACCGGTCTTGCAACTCGAAGGCCTCCGCGGCGGTCGTCTGCGGGGACTCGACCTCGAGGTGCGCGCGGGCGAGATCGTGGGCGTCGCCGGTGTCGAGGGCAACGGCCAGCGAGACC
Organism: Actinomycetota bacterium; assembly: GCA_030774195.1. GTDB lineage: Bacteria > Actinomycetota > UBA4738 > UBA4738 > HRBIN12 > AC-51. Next base: position 4,802 of record JALYLP010000365.1, read on the forward strand.
TCGCCGACGCGATCATGGGACTGCGGCCGCTCGAGGGGGGACACATCTTGTTGGAGGGTCGCGAGCTGACGTCGATCAGCACCGGCGACATCCGCAACGCCGGCGTGGCGTTCATCCCCGAGGATCGTCAGGATCAGGGCTTGGTCCTCGACATGAGCTTGTGGGAGAACGCGGTTCTCGGCCGGCAGGACGACGAGGCGTTCTCGCGACCGGGCGGGATCCTGCTGATCAAGCGGATCAAGCAGCTCGCGGTGCGCCTGCTGCAGGAGTTCGACATCCGCGCGCGGAGCATCGAAACGTCGGCGCGCACGCTGTCGGGAGGCAACCAGCAGAAGCTGATCCTCGCGAGGGAACTCGAGACCGATCCGCGTTTACTGCTCGCCGCGCAGCCGACGCGCGGACTCGACGTCGGGGCGATCGAGTTCGTGTGGAGCGAGATCTTGGAGCAGAAGGCCGCAGGGCGGGCAGTCCTCCTGATCTCTGCCGAGCTCGATGAGATCTACGCGCTGTCGGACAAGATCGTGACCCTGTACGAGGGCCGGATCACGGGAGAGTACCCACCTGACGCGCCGGCCGAGGAGGTCGGGCGCGGGATGCTCGGCGATGTGGCCTCGGCGAAGGCAGGTTGATGGCGACGATCGAGGCGCCGGTGCCGACCACCCGAGAGCGGGTTCGACCGGAGTGGCTCGAGAACATCGGCGGCCAGCTGCTCGCACTCGTGGCGGCGCTCGTGATCGCGCTGCTCCTCGGCTCGTTCATCATCCTGGCGTACGGCGAAAGCCCGGCTGTCGTCTACGGCGCGATCCTCAAGTTCTCGTTCGGCAGCAAAGACGGCTTCGGGTACGTGATCTCGATCGCGACGCCACTGATCTTCTCGGCGCTCGCGGTGGCCGTCTGCTTCAAGGGCGGCATGTTCAACATCGGCGTGGAAGGCCAGTACCTCGTGGGCATGGTGGCCGCGGCGTGGGCCGGGCTGAAGCTCGATTTCCTGCCCGGTCCGTTGCTCATGTGGGTCACCATCCTGTTCGGGATGCTCGGGGCGGTGGCCTTCGCGTTGGTTCCCGCGGTCCTCAAGGTGAAGACCGGCGCCCACGAGGTCGTTACGACGATCATGATGAACGGCATCGCGATCTCTCTCGTCGCATGGGCGATCAACGGACCGCTGCACTACACGCAGCAGCTCGCCGGTTTCAACATCAACCTGCGCACCGACCCCTTCAAGGCGAACGCGCGTATCCCCGATCTCGGTCACCGATTCGGCATCCCGGGATCCGCTCATCTGTCCTGGTTGTTTCCCATGGCGCTCGTCACCGCCGCGATCGTCTGGTTCGTGCTGAAGCGGATGCGACTCGGGTACGAAGCGCGCGCGGTCGGGGTGTCGGCCGGCTCGGCGCAAGCCGGTGGGATCTCGATCGGCAGCGTGCAGATCAAGCTGTTCGTACTGTCGGGCGCCTTGGCGGGGTTGGTCGGGATGCAGCAGCTGCTCGCCGACAAGGGGTATCTGCCCGTCCAGTACGAGGCCGCCCTCGGGTTCACGGGTATCGCCGTGGCGTTCCTCGGGCAGAACAGCCCGCTCGGTATCGTGCTGGCCGCGATCCTGTGGGGGGTGCTCGCGCGCGGCGAGACCGCAGTACAGATCGATACGGACGTGCCGCGTGAGTTCGTGATCATCCTGCAGGGGATCTTGATCATCTCCGTCGTGGTCACGTACCAGCTCGCCCAGCGGCGCTTGCTTGCGCGACAGCTACGCAAGGCAGCGGCCGTCGAGGAACTCGGCGATTCGGCGGCTTCCGTGGACGTCGAGGGGCTCGCGAAGGAGGACCGCTAGATGGCGCTCGGTGACATCGGCGCCGCGATCGGGATCGCGTTCACGTACTTCACGATCATCTACCTGACCGGGCTCGGCGGCCTGTTCAGCGAGCGTTCGGGCATCGTGAATATCGGCCTGGAGGGCATGATGATCATCGGCACCGTCACAGGGTCATGGGGCGCGCACCACTTCACGCTGCCACCGCCGGACGGCCTCGGCTGGGGCCTGCCATGGGGGCCGATCATGGGACTGCTGATCGGGATGATCGCCGGAGCGACGTTCGCCACGATCCACGCCCTCGCGACGGTCACCTTCCGGGTTGACCACATCGTGTCGGGCGTCGTGATCAATCTGGTCGCGGTGGGGTTGGCTCGGTTCTTGTCCACGATCTTCTTCGGGCAAGCGACGCAGTCGGATCCCGGGCAACCGCACATGAACCCGGTCAACATCCCGTTGCTCTCAAGCATCCCCTGGGGGTTGGGACGGGCATTCGAACAGCTGTCGCCGATGGTGGTCGTGGCGGTGCTGCTGGTCTTCCCGGTGTCCTTCGCGTTGTACCGGACTCGTTGGGGCCTTCGATTGCGCTCCTGTGGCGAGAACCCGGAGGCGGCGCGCTCCCTCGGCGTGCGTGTCGCGCCCCTCCGCTACGAGGGAGTCCTGCTGTCGGGGGCGCTCGCCGGGCTGGCCGGCGCGTACCTCGCGGTCGAGGTTGCCTACAGCTGGGGGGAGGGGCAGACGCAGGGTCTCGGATTCATCGCGCTGGCCGCGCTGATCCTGTCGAATTGGAACCCCGTCCGACTGTTGGTGGCCTCGTTCGTCTTCGGGTTCGCCCAGGCGATCCCGCTCCGCCTTGGCGACGCTCCGATCTTCCGGCTGATCCCGGATCAGTTCGTGCGGATGACGCCGTACGTCGTCACGATCGTGGTGCTGGCCGGGTTCGTGGGCAAGGTTCGACCGCCGGCCGCAGCCGGCAAGGCGTACGAGGGAACGACGACCTAGACCGTGCCGTGGAGCCGGTCGCCGAAGTCGCCGAGGCCTGGCAGGATGAATCCGTGCTCGTTGAGCTGGCGATCGAGGGCGGCCGTGAAGATCGGGACGTCGGGGTGGTCCGCCGCCAGCCGCTCGATGCCTTCGGGCGCGGCGACCACGCACACGAACGAGATCGACTTCGGGCTGGCGTTCGCCTTGATGTGGGTCAGCGCGGCCGCGCCGCTCCCCCCGGTCGCGAGCATCGGATCGAGCACGAGCGCCCGGCGCCCCTCCATGGGAGGAAGCTTCGCGTAGTAGTCGCGAGGCTGGAGCGTGATCTCATCCCGCTCCATGCCGAGGTAGCCCACGACGGTGTCCGGGTACAGGTCGGTGGCGGCATCGAGTAGCCCGAGGCCCGCTCTGAGGACGGGGATCGCGACCAGGCGCTCGGTGATGATCTCCCCGGTGGTCGTCTCCAGCGGCGTGGGGACGTCGATCTGATCGGTCGCCAGGTCACGGGTCGCCTCCAGGACGAGGAGCCACCCCAGTCGCCGGGTAAGTGTCCGGAACAGATCTGGAGGGGTCCGTTCGTCGCGGAGCCGGGCGAGCAGGTCGGAGGCGAGCGGGTGGTCCAAGACCGTGAGGGTCACCGGCGCATGCTAGCGACGGCTCGGGTGGCTTGCCACCCGCGCCTGCCGTCTGCCACCATCTGCCCGAGATGCAGCGGTGCGTCGGCTTCTGGTTCTTCTACGGCGGGCACGACCCGGCGTAGTCGCCAGCGGCCACCGAGCAGCGAGCGACCCCGGGCCGGACGCCCGGGGTTTCGACTTCCCCGGGCCGTTCGACCGGGCCGGATGAGGAGGTTCGACCGCATGGTCGTGGTGATGACACCGGAGGCGACGGACGCCGACATCCAGGCCGTCGCGGAACGGGTACGCGCGAACGGCGGCGAGGCGTTCGTTTCCCGCGGCACCGTGCACACGATCATCGGGCTCGTCGGTGACACGGAGCGATTCAAGGCGATCGATTGGCGCCAGATGCAGGGCGTCGATCACGTGATCCAGATCGGGAAGCCGTACAAGATGGTCTCCCGTGACCTGCATCCCGAGACCACCGTCGTCAAGGTCGGCACCGTCCCGGTCGGCCGGGACGCCTTCACGCTGATCGCCGGCCCCTGCGCGGTCGAGAACCCCGAGCAGACGATGCGTGCGATCCGCGCGGCGAAGGAGGCCGGTGCAACGATCGTCCGCGGCGATGTCTACAAGCCTCGGACCTCGCCGTACTCGTTCCAGGGGCTCGGGGAGCAAGGGATCGAGATCCTGCAGGAGGCACGTCGCGAGTTCGGTCTCCCGGTGGTGATCGAGGTCGTGGACGTCTCGCAGGTCGCGCACGTGGCGGACGTCGCTGACTGCATCCGGGTCGGGACCCGCAACGCCCAGAACTTCGAGCTGTTGAAGGAGGTTGGGCTCGCGAACAAGCCCGTCATGTTGAAGCGCGGTCTCGCGATGACCGTGGAGGAATGGCTGCAGGCGGCCGAGTACGTCGCGCAACGTGGCAACTCCGAGATCATCCTGTGCGAGCGCGGGATCCGGACCTTCGAGCCCTCGACCCGCAACACCCTGGACCTGGGCGGCATGGCGGTCGCGCAGCACGAGTCGCACCTCCCGGTGATCGTCGACCCGTCGCACGCCGTGGGGAAGCGTCACCTCGTGGCGGCCATGGCGCGCGCGGCGCTCGCCGCAGGGGCCGACGGGGTGATGGTCGACGTCCATGCGAACCCGGAGCAGGCGATGGTGGACGGCGCCCAGGCGCTGCTTCCGGAAGAGGTCATCCAGCTCGGAGGGCAGCTGGCGGCGATCGCGGAGGCGCTCGGACGGCCGATGAACCGCTGAGGCACGCCCGCGTTCGAGTCAGACGAGCGCGGGAACGTTCGGCGTCAGCTCGAGGATGTCGCAGGTCCCACGCCATCGGCCGATCGACTCGGCCGGAGCGCCGGCTCGTGACTTGCGTTTGTCCGCCAGCGCCTTGGCGGCCTCTTCCCACGCCGCACCCTCGAGCAGCCGCGGTGCCGCGGTGAACTCCTGTGCCGCCGTATCGCGACCCTTCCGACGGGTCACCACGAAGAACTCCATGGCCTCGCCGACGCCGGGCACGGTCTGCTCCTTCGGCCCCGGCTGCTTCTGCGACAGCACGTAGATCCTCCCGTCCTTGTAGACGAACCACGCGGGGATCATGACGCGGCGCCCGCCGACGTCTGCGCCGACCCAGATCACGTCGGACTTCCGGAGCCCGTCCTCGATGTCCTTCGGCAGCTTCGTCGGGGCGGCTTGCACGTAGACGGGGAGCTCGATCTCACCGACGATCTGGTCGTCGATGATGAAGGAGGCCACGTAGGTCCCCGTCTCGTCGAAGACGGCGTCGTTCACGACGTCGACCTCCGTCGTCAGGTCGAACATCCCCCTCATCCGGCGGTACTCCGGTCCCCATCGCCAGATCATGCGTCCGGACGGACCGTACAGGCGCACCTCCTCCTGCACGATCCCGACGCCGACCTTCCATGCTCGGAAGATCACGAAGGGGAGCGCGGGGCCTGGTTGCCCCGTGAGGTAGATGCCGTCGGGCGACGACTCTCCCTGGGTCTGCCAGACGCGTTCGTCGACGATCGCCGCCGCGACGAGCTCCCCCACGGTGTCCATCGGGGGGCAGGATACCGCTCCGAGGTTGCTAGACCGTTCTCGCGAGCCACAGGCGTGGCTCCTCGATCTCCGGCAGCGACGGCATCGCCTCTGCCGACTCCCACATCCGCGCGAGCGTCGCCTCGTCCGTGAGGTCGACGACGAGGTCGCAGAACCTTCGTCCTGCCACGTACTGCTCCCGCTTCATGTCGATCCCGAGCAGCCGCTCGAACACCGGGTCCGTCGCCTCGTCCTCACGATGTCGATGCATCGCCTCTTCGATCATCCCGTGCGTGGCGAGGAGCCGCGCGCCGAGCGCGTGCATCACGTGGTCGGCGTAGCCCTCGGCCGCCGCCATGAACGCCTGGATCCTGCCGAGCTTCAACCGTTGCTCGTCATCCAGGACCGCGCCGAACAGCGCGTCGTCACCCTCGCCGCCGAGCGCTCGCTCCACGGCCTCCGCGTCCGTCGGGTCGAGCGAGGAGAACCGCTCCTGGATCGCGCGGACGTCCACCGTGAGCGTCGAGAGGAAATCGTCCACGAGCGCCACGAAATGCGCGGACGTCCACGACCGTCCGAACTCGAGCCGGTGGGTGACCTCATGGATGGCGACCGAGGTGCGGAACTCGGTCGGGTCGAGCGACCAGTCGTGCTCGAAGCGCGCGATGTTCGCGACCACGAACAACAGCGCACCCGAGCCCGCTTGGCGAGGAACCGCGACGTCGTACTGGCCGAGCACCCGCGTGGCGAGGAACCCGAGGACCTGACCGACCTGCGTTCCCTGCAGCAACGGTCCGAACTGCGTGAGCATGCCGGCCATCGGCCCGAGGTCTTCCGGCATCTGTTCGCGCATCGCGGTTTCGAGCGCTTCGCCCATCCGCTGCGCCGCGGGCTCGAGCAACGAGCGAAGGCTCGTCGCGCTGGCGCCGACCCACTCGGCGCGGCGCACCGGCTGGACGTGGACGATGTCACCCGGAAGCTCCATCCCGGTGAACCCCGTGACCTGCAGCTCCGCGACGCGGACGGCCTCGTCGAGCATCCGACGATCCTCGTCGGTCGGGTCGGGATCGGGACCGTCCTCGAGTGCGGTCGCGACGCCGACCTGACGAGCGAGCTCCCAGTTGATCGGTCCCGACGACGAGGCCATCACCCGCTGCAGCTCACGGAACAGGGGGGCGTCTCGAAGGGCGTCCGGGTCCATACCGAACGGGAAGCCGAGTGGGTCGCTCACGTCGGCCAGACTACGACGTCCCCCGCGCTACGATGGGCTCCGTGTCCGACGACCAGACGCTCGTGCGTGTCATCGCCGAGCCGCTGTCCGTCGACGAAGCGCTCGCGTTCATCGCCGATCCTTCGTCGGGAGGATCGTGCATCTTCGTCGGTACGGTCCGCGACGCCGACGCGCACGGCGACGTCGTGACCGGGCTCACCTACGAATCGTGGAACGAGATCGCGGTCGGCCGGCTCCACGAGATCGCCGATGCTATCCGCAAACGTTGGCCCGTCCGGAAGGTGGCCCTGCTCCACCGCACCGGTGACCTCGGCGTCGGCGAGGCGAGCGTGGTCGTGGCCGTCTCGAGCGCTCATCGCGCGGAGGCGTTCGAGGCGTGCCGGGAAGGGATCGAACAGCTGAAGCACGACGTCCCGATCTGGAAGAAGGAGCTCCTCGCCACCGGCGAAGGCCGCTGGGTGATGGGGTCCTGATGGGGCGGGACCTCGCGATCGACCTCGGAACGGCGAATACGATCGTATACCGGCAGGGGGAAGGGATCGTCTTCGACGAGCCGACCGTGGTCGCTCTTCACACATCCACCGGCGCCGTCGTGGCGATCGGTGAGGCGGCCTGGGACCTGATCGGCGGTGATTCCGGCGACGTCGTCGCCGTGCGCCCGCTGCGGGGAGGCACGGTCACCGAGTTCGAGATGACCCAGCGTTATCTCGCGTCCGTGCTCCGCCGGGTGGCGCCGGGACGGTTCCCGAAGCCGCGGGTCCTGATCTGCATCCCGTCGGAGAGCTCGGAGGTCGAGAAGCGCGCGGTCGAAGAGGCCGTCACGTCGAGCGGTGGGAAACAGGTGACCCTCGTCGAGGAAGCGCTTGCGGCGGCGATCGGCGCCGGTCTGCCGATCCACGAGCCGATCGGGCATCTGATCGTCGACATCGGCGGAGCGCGTTCGGAGATGGCCGTCGTCTCGATGGGAGGCGTCGTGTCGGGGCACGGGGTGCGGTTCGGCGGGTTCGATCTGGACGCCGCGATCCAGGAGCATCTGCGTTCCACCTGCGGCGTGGCGATCGGAGAGAAGGCAGCCGAGGAGATCAAGATCGCGATCGGGTCGGCGTTCCCGTCGGCAAGAGGGCGGGCCGCGCTCGTGATCGGCCGTGAGCTTTCCACGGGGAACACGGTCGAGGTCAAGATCGACGAGGACGAGGTCCGGCAGGCGATGGCGGAGCCCGTCCGGCAGATCGTCGACGGCGCGCGCCGGACGCTCGGCGACGCGCCACCCGAGCTCACGCACGACGTGCTCGAGACGGGCATGTTCCTCACGGGCGGCGGGAGCCTCCTGAAAGGTCTGGATCAGCTCCTCGCGCAAGAGTGCGAGGTCCCGGTGCACGTCGCCGAGAAGCCGCTCGAGACCGTCGCGATCGGCGCGGGACACATGCTGGAGCATCTGGAGGAGTACCGTTCGGCGTTCCAGCTCGTCCGGCCGGCGGGCCGGCGCTGAACCCGGAGGGGAGGGTCGTCCGGTGACGTTCTCGATCGTGGCGTTCGATCCTGCGAACGGCGACCTGGGCGTCGCGGTGGCGTCGAAGTTTCCGTGCGTCGGCGGGGTCGTCCCTTGGGCGAAGGCGGGCGTCGGCGCCGTGGCGACGCAGGCCTGGGCGAACACGGACTTCGGACCCGATGGGCTCCGGCTCATGGCGGGTGGGATGCCGGCGGGACCGGCTCTCGACGCCGTGCTGGAAGGCGACGACGGCCGCGACGAGCGCCAAGCGGGCTTCGTGGATGCGCGCGGCCAGGCGGCGACCTTCACGGGCTCCGGATGCGTCGATTGGGCCGGCGGCGTCTCCGGGGAGCACTTCGCCGCGCAGGGCAACATCCTCGCGGGCGAAGGTGTCGTCGATGCGATGGCCGGTGCCTTCGGATCTGCCGAGGGCGAGCTCTGCGATCGACTCCTCGCTGGACTGCTAGCCGGGGACGCCTCGGGCGGTGACCGCCGCGGGAAGCAGTCCTCGGCGTTGCTGGTCGTTCGGGATCGTGGCGGCTACGAGGGGCGCAACGATCGCTACATCGACCTGCGGGTGGACGATCACCCGGACGCGCCGCCGGAGCTCGCGCGCCTGTTCACGGTATGGGACGACACGATGCTCGTCCGCAAGGACCCGCCGCTCGAGGCCACCGCCGAGCTCGTGAGCGAGATCCAACGCCGCCTCGCGAAGGTCGGTCGGTACGACGGTCCGGCGCACGGCGAGTTCGACGAGGCGACCCGGCTCGCGCTCGCGGACTGGGCCGGCTGGTACAACCTTGAGGGACGTCTGCGCGAGGACGATCGCGTCTCGCGACACCTGGTGACGGAGCTCCGGGACATCACCCCGGAGGTGCCGTGAGGTGCTCGGCTCTCAGCCGACGGCGTGCTTGATGAACTTCACCAGGAATGACACGCTGACGTAGGCGCTCAGGGCGAGCATCGCGGCGCCCGCGATCACCGCGATCACGAGCCCCAGCGCGCCCGTCAGGCGTGATTCCCAATCGAGCCGCGTGTCGGTCACCGTGACATACGTCTGCCCGGAGCCGGGGACGGGAACGCCGACCGGCTGGTTCGCTCGGGAGCCCCCGGCGGCCGTGGGCGCGGCGCCCTGTCGGAGCGTCATGA